>CAZBII010000102.1:0-16532 GCA_964491665.1 uncultured Moraxellaceae bacterium | reverse complement strand
CCTTGCCCAGCTTGACGCCATAGGCAATGTCCACGTTGTTGAAGCGGCCGAAGGTTTCGCCTTCCGCGCTGTCCGGACAGGCACTGGCGCTGTCATTCAGGCCGCCGGGGGTGACGGGGTCTTCCGCGCTGATGGCCGGTGCATGGGGCGGCAGGATGGCCTGCACCAGCGCACCGGATTTGCTGTACACCAGCAGGCCAGCGTCCTTGGCGGTGGCAATCACCAGCGCCTGGCGCGGGTTGTAGCGGTTCACCCAGATGGCCGGATCGTCGCCGTCCGGCGTGGCGGGGGCATCCTCGTAATTGTGCAGCGGCGCGGTGGACAGCTGCGCCGGCACCACCGGCAGATCGGCGGCCTGTGCCGGCAGGCTGAGGGCAGTCAGGGTGGCCAGTGCCAGGGTGGTCAGGTGGAAGGCAGGCAGATTGCGGGCGTTCATGTCGTTGTTCCCCAATGATGATGGTCGTGGTGGACAGATAAACAATCCGGCGACACTAGCGGCGCAAGATGAACGGCGGATTACAGCAACGGAAGGGCGGCCGGTTTGGTGGATCGCGCCGCCTTCTCTATAATGCGCGCACCTTTCACACCCGATGACATTGGAAGCGCCCGTGACTCCCCAACCCGTCCACTGGATCGACCAGCCCGCGCAACTGCCGCCCCTGTGCCAGCAATTGCAGGCGGAACCCCGTCTGGCGGTGGACACCGAATTCGTCCGCACCAATACCTACAATCCCATTCCCGGCCTGATCCAGATCGCCACGCCGCAGACCATTTATCTGGTGGACCCGGTGCGACTCACCGCCGCCGACCTGCAAATCCTTGGCGACACCCTGTTTTCCCCCTCCATCCAGCTGCTGATGCACAGCGGCGGCGAGGATCTGGAACTGTTCCAGCTGATCTGGAACCGCCTGCCGCCCAACCTGTTCGATACCCAGATCGCCGCCAGTTTTGCCGGTTTCGACCGTCAGGCCGGCCTGCAACGGCTGCTGAAGGAAACGCTGGACGTGGATCTGGGCAAGGAAGAAACCCGCTCTGACTGGACCAAACGTCCGCTCACCGACTCGCAGATTCACTATGCCGCCGAGGATGTGCGTCACCTGTTCCGGCTGGCAGACCTGCTGCTGGAAAAACTGCAGGCGCGGGACCGGCTGGACTGGTGCATGCAGGAATGTGCCGCGCTGGTGGAGCGTTACCGCAATAAAACGCCGGACGACGAGCTGTATCTGGGCTTTACCTCCGGCTGGAAATTCAAGCCCGAGCAGCAGGCGGCGCTGCAGCATCTGGCGGCCTGGCGTGAAAAGTCCGCCCGCGAGCGCAACATTCCCCGCAGCTTCATCGGCAAAGACCCGGTGCTGTACGGTCTGGTGGAAAAACAGCCCCGTCATAAAGGCGCGCTGGAGGAAATCGGCGTGCAGGGCAGCAGTATCCGCCGCTGGGGTGATGAACTGCTGAAACAGTTGCAGATCGGCCTGCAGAAAGGCCAGCCCACCCAGCCGATTCCCGCGCCGCTCAACCGCCAGCAGCAGGACCAGTACAAGGAACTGCGGCAGGTGCTCACCGCCCTGGGCGAGGAACTGGACATGGTGCCGGAACTGCTGGCCAGCAAGGCCCAGCTGTCGGATTACATTCTGGCCCGTGCCGCCGGGCAGGACGGCTCCAGCGTATTCAGCGGCTGGCGTCGCGACCTGCTGCTGCCGCGTCTGAATGCCTACACTTTCAAGCATTGATTGCACTTAAAGCACTGATTTGATGGAAACGTCCTGATGAGCCACACCTCTATCGCCTGTTCGGTCTACCGCAGTTCAAAAAAGGAGGGCATGTATCTGTACGTGCCAAAAACCGACCAGCCGTTTGAAAGGGTGCCCGAGGCGCTGTTGCGCAGTTTCGGCGAACCTGGCTATGTGCTGGACCTTGACCTGACCCCCGACCGCAAACTGGCGCGGGTGAAGGCGCAGGACGTGATCGACGGCCTGAACGGACAGGGTTTTTTCCTGCAGATGCCGCCGGGCGATTTTGTGCCGGACAGCGCGGCGCACTGATGACGGCTCCCTTCTGGCAAAGCAAAACCCTGGCGCAGATGAACCACGACGAGTGGGAATCCCTCTGCGACGGCTGCGGGCTGTGCTGTTTGCAAAAGCTGGAAGACGAAGATTCCGGCGAAGTGTTTTACACCAACCTCGCCTGCACCCTGCTGGACCTGAAAACCTGCCGCTGTGGGGACTACCCCAACCGGCTGGCGCGGGTGCCGGACTGCCTGCGGCTGGATCTGGCCAGCCTGCCCACCCTGCACTGGCTGCCGCGCAGCTGCGCCTACCGCCGGGTGCACGAGGGGCGGGGGCTGGCGGAGTGGCATCCGCTGGTGTCGGGTGATCCTGCCAGCGTGCATCGCGCCGGCATTTCCGTGCAGGGTCGCGCTGTTTCCATGAACAGCGTCGCGGAAGAAGACTGGGAAGACCATATCATTCACTGGGTGGAGTAAACGG
Organism: uncultured Moraxellaceae bacterium; assembly: GCA_964491665.1. Lineage (GTDB taxonomy): Bacteria > Pseudomonadota > Gammaproteobacteria > Pseudomonadales > Ketobacteraceae > Ch67. Next base: position 14,049 of record CAZBII010000102.1, on the reverse strand, counting down.
GAACCCGTATGCTGGAATCGTTGCAGGAACTGTCGGAATACAACCTGGCCTGGATTGCCTATTACGGTGGCGCGCTGGGCCTGCTGCTGGTCTGGTGGCGCATGACCCGCATTCTGCCCTGGACCCCGCTGCGGCAGCTGTTGCGGATTCTGGTGGCCAGTCTGATCCTGGTGCCGGCGCCCATCGCACACGGCATGCAGGAGCTGGCACCGGCCCTGTTCGTGCTGGCGTTTGACCTGGCCCTGGTCAAGGAAGGCGATCCCACGTTCGCCGTGGTCTACCTGCTGTATGGCCTGATGGTGGGGCTGGCGGTGCTGGTCATCGACGGCCTGATCCGCTTCCTGTTCCTGCGACGGGAGTCCTGAGGGGCAAACGTCGTAACCCCTCATCCGCGCTCGAAATTACCTGCCGTTTTTACCTTCCTGCTCAGGAAAACACCGTCAAAGCTGCTATAACTAAATAATATTGGTTGCGCACCTGTCACGGAGTTTTCGTGAAATTACCCCCGCTTCCCGGCCTGCTGTGGATACTGCTGCTTTGGGCGCTGTTTTATGCGTCGCAGGGTGTCTTTGCGCAGGAAGCCAAGGCGGCGGAAAAAAGCGCGGGCCAGCCGGACATGCGGGTGCTGATCGACGTGTCCGGCAGCATGAAAAAAACCGACCCGAACAACCTGCGCGTGCCGGCAGTGAAACTGCTGCTGCAACTGGCGAAGGACCAGAGCCAGCTGGGTATCTGGATGTTCGGCGAGGGCGTCAATGTGCTGGTGCCTTCCGCCACCGTCAGTGCCGATTGGAAGAAATCGGCGGTCGGCAAGGTCAACGCCATCCATTCCCGCGGTCTGTTCACGCACATTGGCGCGGCGCTGGAAGCGGCGTCGAAAGGGCAGACCAAACCTGATCCGAAATGGGATCGCAGCATCGTGCTGCTGTCGGACGGCATGGTGGATATTTCCAAAGATCCCGCCGTCAGTGCCAGGGAAAAAAAACGCATACTGGAACAGCTGGTGCCGAAACTGAAAGCGGCCGGCATTCATGTGCGCACGGTGGCGCTGTCGGATCAGGCGGATCACGATTTTCTGCGCACGCTGGCGGTACAGACTGGCGGCAGCTTCGTGGTGGCACGCAACGCTGACGAACTGCTGAAAGCCTTCGTGACCACATCGGACAAGGTCAATCTGCCGGAGCAGGTACCGCTGGAAGGCGACACCTTTGCCATCGACGAATCGGTGAAGGAATTCACCGTGCTGATCTTCCGCAAGCCCGGCGGCAAGCGCACCGAACTGATCGCGCCGGACGGACAGAAATTCAGCCTGAGCAATGGCAGCCGCAACGTCAGCTGGTTTGCCGATCAGCTTTACGATCTGGTGACGGTGTACAACCCGGTGGCGGGCAAGTGGAAAGTGGCGGGCGACCTTGATCCGTCCAACCGCGTCACCGTGGTGTCGGATCTGGAAGTGAATGTGCAAGGCCTGCCGGACGGCGTGCTGGAAGGCGAAAAAATCACGATGAACCTGCAGATGGAAGAGCGCGGTCGCGTGATTGCCAATCCGAATTTTCTGGAGCTGATGGATATTACGTTCAGCCAGCAGACTGCCAGCGGCGAGACCTACGAAGGCAAACTATCGCGCAATCCGGACGGCACGCCGAATGTGCCCGCTGACGGAATCTACAGCGCCAAGCTGGGCCGCACGCTCACCGAAGGCGAGCATACTTTCACGGTGCTGGTGGACGGCAAAACCTTCAAGCGCAAGAAGCAGCACCGTGTGATGGTGTATCGCGATGTGCTGGATATCAAAACCGATTATCGCGATGACAACGGCCAGGTGGTGCAGATCCTGACGGCTGAACCGCGCGCCGGCATGGTGAACAACGAAAGCATCGAACTGGTGGCGGAAATCCGCAATCCGAAAGGGGAAAGCAGTCTGCATCCGGTGAAACCATCCGCTAGCGCGCGCTGGCAGATCGAGGTGCCGCCCGGTCCGACGCTGGGTGTTTACGAAGTCATGCTGAAGGTGAAAGGCAATTCCGCCAGCGGGCGTCCTTTCGAACTCACGCAGGGGCCGTACACCGTGGATTATTCGCCGCTGGGTTTGTCGGCCGAAAAAGTGGCGCCCAAATCCGGCGCGGCACCGGTGACGTTTGACGACAGTGCGCTGGATGTGCCCAGTCTGGATGTGGAAGAACTGCCGCCGGATGACATGGAAGTGCCCCCGGAAGCGGCGGCCGACACCGTTGCTGCAGCCGCGCCACCGGCCGAGCCCGAGCATGACTTGCCGGCGGAAGCGGAACATCCCGCCGAAGCAGCGGCAGAACCACCGGCAGAAGAAGCGGGTGGCTGGCAGACCGGCTGGCTGTCGCTGGCCTCGCTGTTCATCCTGGGCAATGTGGCCATCGTGGGTGTCGGCGTGTTTTTCTATCTGCGCTTCCTGCGCAGGACCGACGCGGAACAGCAGCAGGTGGTGGAAGACATCGTGCAGCTGAAACAGCGGCAGCAGGAAAAATCCAGCGCGCCGGTCGCAGAACCCGCGCCACCGGAAATCAGTAGCGTTGAACTGCCGGGCATCGAACTGGAAGAAATGCCGGCACTGGAAGCTGAGCTGCCCGCAATGGATGCGGTGCCGGATGAGGCAACAGTTATCCGCACCTCTGAGCCTGAACCCGTCGTCGAGGAACCGGTGGTTGCCGTTGCACCGCCCGCCGCCGTGCCCGATCCTGCCTATGTTATGCAGGCCGCGCCGCTGGAACTGGAAGATGACGAAATGATTGAAGTGGATGACGACTTCGATGTGGAAATCCAGGAAGAGGAAAGCGAAGGTCTGGATGATCTGGAAATGATGCTGAACGAACAGGAAGAAGCCAGCGAAACCAGCATCAACCGCACCATTGATGCCATGCTGGAGCAGCCGACCGTCTATCCGGGATCAGACAAGGCGCAGAAGGAAAAGGAAGAAGCCGACCGGCGTTTTGCCGAAGACGAATTCATGCTGGATAATCCGGTCACCAAAAAATAGGCCAGGTCCGGGTAGCGTATTATGAGTGAGTGTATTTTCTGTTCCATCCTTGCCGGTTCGGCGCCCGCCAGTGTGGTTTACCGCGATGTGGTCTGTGTGGCATTCATGGATCTGTTTCCGATGCGGCCCGGCCATGTACTGGTGATTCCGCACCGGCACGCCACCTTTATCGACGAACTGGACAAACCCACGCGCGGGCATCTGTTTGAAGTGGCCAACGCGGTGATCCGTGCGCAGAAAGCGGCGGGCCTGCCTTGCGATGGCAACAATGTTTTTCTCAATGACGGTCCGGCTGCGAATCAGCATGTGCCACATGTGCATCTGCATGTGCTGCCGCGCCGGCAGGGCGATCTGCACAAGGCCGTGCTGTCCTTTTCCACCCGTTATCTGAATTATTTTGGCCAGCAGGCGCACCGTAACCGGCTGGATGAACTGGCCCAGCGCATTGCGCGGCATATGCCACAACAGGTGTGATTTCTCATGTGTGAATTGATGGGCATGAGTGCCAATGTTCCCACCGATATCTGCTTCAGTTTTGCAGGTCTGATCCGGCGTGGGGGTGAAACCGGTCCGCACAAGGATGGCTGGGGCATTGCCTTTTTCGAAGGGCGCGGCGTGCGTGAATTCAAGGATATCGACGCCAGTGCCACGTCGGAAATCGCCCGTTTCGTGAAGGACTATCCCATCAAGAGCCACGTGGTGATCAGTCACATCCGCAAGGCCAACAGCGGGCGGGTGGCGCTGGAAAATACCCATCCGTTCAGTCGCGAAATGTGGGGGTTGCCCTGGGTGTACGCGCACAACGGCCAGCTGCGCGGTGTGAAAAAACTGTCGCTCACCCATTACCGTCCGGTGGGTACCACTGACAGCGAATTTGCCCTGTGCTACATCCTCAACCGTCTGCGCGAGCGGTTCCCGTCCTACCCCGGCCACAAGCCGGCCCTGTTCCGCGCCATCCATGAACTGTGCGAGGAGCTGCGCCAGTTCGGTGTGTTCAACATCCTGTTCAGCGATTCCAAATACCTGTACTGCTACTGCACCACCAAGCTGTGCTGGATTACGCGGCGCAGTCCGTTCGGCCTGGCGCATCTGTGCGACATGGAAGTGTCGGTGGATTTCAATGACAAGGCGACGCCCAATGACATTGTCACGGTGATCGCCACCGCGCCGCTGACCGAGAACGAGCCGTGGCAGAAAATGCAGACCGGCGAATTGCTGGTGTTCCAGAAAGGTCAGGTGGCCTGTCGCCTTTTGTCGCAGACGCCTGCGGGTGTGCAGACACATGTCTGTCGGCATGGATGACCGGGACAATACCGGCAAAGCCCTCCGTATCGGTGCGCGCGGAGTGGTGGAACTGTTGCGTCTGTACGCCAGTGAGCCAGCCAGTGATCGCATAAAACTGGTGCCGGCGCGCAACCGCAATGCCATCGCGGTGTTGCGCGACAAGCTCACGCTGGTGCAGCAGAGTTTGCATGAACGTGGCCGGTTGTCGGCGGAAGGCACACGGCTGAATGCGCTGACTGTGCTGGTGGACCGTTGCGGCGAACTGCAGATTCCTTTGCCGGTGGCTGAACCGGACTGGGGCGTGATATCGCTGCTGGATTATCTGTTCGATGAGCTGCTGGGCAGTAGCGGGCTTGATGAACAGGCACTGGACTGGCTGGCGTCGTTGCGTCTGCCGGTCATCCGTTATGCGTTACTCGATTATTCATTTTTCTTTGCACCGCAGAATCTGGTGCGGCGTTTTCTCAATCAGGTCCATCTCAGTTTGCTGAGCAGCTCGCCGAAAAGCCGGCAGGTGCTGCGCGAAGTATTGGGCGGATTCATCCAGCGCATCGACCAGGATTTTCGCCAGGATGTCAGCGCCTTCAACAGTATCTGTATTGAAGCCCAGGCCTGGTTTGCCGGGCACGATGATCGTGTGGGCCAGATCGAGGAGCAGCTGCGCACGCAGGAATCGACACGACGCAAGGAACGGGTGTCGGAGCCGCGCGTGGTGGCGTTGCTGAACCGGACTGCCGCTGGCAAGACACTGCCGAAATTGCTGGTGGATTTTCTGCACGGCGAGTGGCGCAAATCGCTGCGACTGGTTTCGATGCGGGAAGGCGAGGAGGGCGCCACCTGGAAACGGCAGGTGCGCATTACCGAATCGCTGGTGGAATTCGCGCTGGAGTGCGGTGACGAAAAGGGGCGCGAAAAACATCGCAGTTTTTATCCGGTGCTGATGAAGAATATCCGCACGCTGCTGCTGAGTGCCAGCGATGATCCGCAGGCGCTGGAGCAGGCCATCGATCCGCTGGAACTGGTATTGCTGGCGATGATCAACGGTGCAGTGCCGGAACCGGTGCAGGTGCCGGAGCTGCAGCACGCCGGGGCGGTTGTCACTACCGTTGAAGTGCGCATGGTCAGTCCGCGCGCCCTGCGTCAGATCGAGGCGTTGCAGCCCGGTGACTGGGTGCGCATCAAGACCACCGATGGCAGTCACGAGTTGTGCCGGGTTACGATCAGGTCGGCGGACAATGAACCCTGGACCCTGGTCAGCCAGAGCGGCAAAACCGTCATCCGGAAAAATGCCTTTCAGCTGGCGCAGGGACTGGAAGGCGATGTCCTGCATATCATCGGGCAGGGGCACTGGTGGGATCAGAAGCTGGAGGCCATTCTGGCGGATCTTCACCAGCGCTGGCTGCAATTGCAGGCGCAACCGGTTGCGGTCGTGGAGGAAAAGCCGCAATCGCGCATCGACGAAATCCTGCAGCGCGCGCCGGAGTCACCGCCGCCGGCGCCGCTTCCCGTGGCCATTCCGGAACCGGTCGCAGATGAAACCGTTGTCGCCGACACCGAAGATTTTCTGGTGGCGCACCCGGTATCTGCCGCCGAGCGGGAAGCCGCGTTGCAGGCCATCGACCAGCTCCAGGTCGGTGGCTGGATTCTGCAGCAGACCTCCCAGGGCGAAGAGCGCTGCAAGCTGGCCGTGCGCATCCGCGGCGGGGAAAAACTGGTATTCGTGAACCGTCTTGGCATCAAGGTGCTGGAGATCGACCGCGAGCCCCTCGCCGAATTGCTGGCGCGGGGTCTGGTCACGGTGGTCGATACCGGCGCCAAGTTCAGCAATACACTGGAGCGGGTTGTTCGCAGCATCCAGGAAGACCGCAAATCACCGACATGAATCACTACTGCAAAGGGATCGTCTATGGGTGAGCTTCGAAATCACAGGCGCCAGAACCGCAAGGAAGATGCGTATCTGGAAATTACGGTCAATGATGACAACGGCGAGTACATCCAGAAAGTCATCACCTGCGAAACCGTGGACGTGTCCGAGCGTGGTCTGAAAATCTACATGAGCGAGGACGTGGTGCAGGGCACCATTACCGATATCTGTGTGATGCTGGCAGGTCAGCAGGGGCGCTTTTTTCTCAAGGCGGAAGTGAAGTGGATTTCGCCGTCCGGTGACGATGGCTGGTACTTTGCCGGTTTTGAAATTTACGATGCCGACAATACTGATTATGAGAAATGGGTTGAAATGGTGAAGCTCAGGCCGCGCTGATTCACCGGGTAACGCCCACTATCAGTTCCGGGCGGCATACGGGTTGTTCTGCTCGCGGTAGATTGTGTAGCGGTCGCGGCCAGTCTGTTTGGACTGGTAAAGCGCAATGTCGGCCTGCTGCAGAATATGGTGCGCACTTTGTGAATCGGGCAGAGCCAGCGTGGAGATGCCGATGCTCACGGTGACATGCAGCGTCTGGTTGCCGATGATGAACGGCGTGATGCGCACGGATTTCAGGATCTTCTCGGCCACCAGCAAGGCGCCACCAGCATCGGTCGAAGGCAGGATAATCACGAATTCCTCACCGCCGTAACGTGCCACGGTATCCGTGTCGCGCCGCACATTGTCACGCATGATCGCGGCAACCTTCGCCAGCACCTGATCACCCACCGGATGTCCGTGAGTATCGTTGATCACCTTGAAGTGATCGATATCGATCAGCAGCACCGCCAGGTGCTCCATGTGCCGGGTGGAGCGCTTGCACTCCAGCGTAAAGGCTTCGTCGAAATAGCGCCGGTTCTTCAATCCGGTCAGTGCGTCGGTGGCACTCAGCTCCGCCAGCTTGCGATTGGCCTGCTCCAGCTCCTGAGTCCGGGATTTTACGCTTGCTTCCAGCACGGTCTTGGCCTCGCGCTGGATGCGGGCGTTTTCATCAGTCACGATCTTGATGCGGTCCGCCAGTGCGAACGACAGCAGCAGCACTTCCATGGCCGAACCGATCTGCATCGCATATTCAGTCAGGAATGTGGCAGGCAGAACACCGAATGTTTTCAGTGTGTATGCCAGCATGCCCGTCAGTAGTGCCGCCCACGACAGCATGAAATAGCGGGCCGGCTTGAAGTTGGTAATCCAGCAGTACACGCCGACCATGAAAATGCTGACGGCTGTAATCAGCGTTGCCAGCGTGGCAATCCGGATGATGTATTTGTAGGGCATGAACAGCGCGCCCACCATCAGCAGCGCAAAAAACGCCATCAACACATTGAACAGGATGGCAACGCGCGGCGCGTTTTTCGACAGCAGCAGGAACGAACTGGAAAACGCGAGAATGAACAGCATGCCGAATGACATCAGGAAGGCAATCGCGCGATTGTTCCACCAGGGCGAGTCCGGCCACAGATATTCAAACGACAGTCCGTTGAGGGAAAACTGGAACAGGCCGTAACCGAAAATGTACGCCACACACAGAAAATAGGTGCGGTCGCGCAGGGAAATCCAGAGCAGGCCGTTGTACAGCGCCATCGCAAAAATAAGACCGTAGTACAGGCCAAGGATGACCTGCACCCGATGATAGTGGGCGGAATATTCATCCTCATCCCACAAAACAGTGGGCATCTGGATAGCGCCGGTGGTTTCCACGCGCAGCAGGATGTCCACCTGCTGTCCCTGCGGCACGAACAGCTCGAAATTGGTGAAATGACTGGGCTTGGAACGTTCGCCAAAGGCAATCGAGTCGCCGGCGCGACGATGTTCCTGGCGGCCGTCGGGAAAATAGTAATAAACGTCGATCTGGTCGATGATCGGATACTGGAATTCCAGCACCCACTCGTCCTGGCGCGCATCGCGGTTGTCGATGCGCAGGTGGAACCAGTAGGCGGACTCGGTAAAGCCGAAGTTGAGTGTGTCAGACTGGCCGCCCTGAAAGGCACCTTCTTCCACCTTGCGGCGGGCGTCTTCCGGGCTCAGCAGATGGTCCCTGTCTTCCAGATATGTCAGGTTCTGCGACACGTCCAGACGCTGGATGCCCTGCTCCACGCTGACCCAGGACTGTCGCAGATTGGCGCGGGTGTCATCGGCGTGGGCGAGCGACTGCGACAACACTGATAGCAGCGCAGCAAGGGCGAGCAGCACAACACGAAGTCTGGCGCGGATGATTGGATCCCTCATCAGCAGGAAGCCTTGATTCAACAGCATTTTCTGGAGATTACTGAATTAAAGTGTATCTGCAATTGCGGATTATGCGAGCCTGTCTGGCGTCAGTCCCCGGAAACGGCCGGCCTGTGTCGCCGACCCGCGTTCATTTAACGGGGGCAGGGGGTAGCTGCTATTAATTGATCATTTATGCCAGTCTTCTGGCATCTACGGCCATTTGCAGAGCGGATGGCGCTCTTTAAAGTAGGCCGATTGTCCGGACAGGCGCGGCCAGATGGTCGCGGTTTGGCGCTATAATCCCGCATAAACATGGCAGATCAAGGCAAACATCATGCAATTCCAAGGTACCGAACGCTACGTCGCCACTGACGAACTGAAACTGGCGGTGAACGCCTCCATCACCCTGCAACGCCCGCTGCTGATCAAGGGCGAGCCCGGCACCGGCAAAACCATGCTGGCCGAGGAAGTGGCCGCCGGCCTGGGTCTGCGCCTGATCCAGTGGCACATCAAATCCACCACCAAGGCCCATCAGGGGCTGTACGAATACGACGCCGTGTCGCGTCTGCGCGATTCCCAGCTGGGCGATGATCGCGTCCACGATATCCGCAACTACATCAAGAAAGGCAAGCTGTGGGAAGCCTTCACGGCGGACGAGCAGGTGGTATTGCTGATCGACGAGATCGACAAGGCCGACATCGAGTTCCCCAACGACCTGCTGCAGGAACTCGACAAGATGGAATTCTATGTGTACGAAACGCAGGAAACCATCAAGGCGGTGAAACGTCCCATCGTCATCATCACCAGCAACAATGAAAAAGAACTGCCGGATGCCTTCCTGCGCCGCTGCTTCTTCCACTACATCGACTTCCCCAGCAAGGAAACCATGGAAGCCATCGTGGCGGTGCACTTCCCCGGTATCAAGAAATCGCTGGTCAAGGAAGCCATGGATATCTTCTTCGACGTGCGCAAGGTGCCGGGTCTGAAGAAGAAGCCTTCCACTTCCGAACTGATCGACTGGCTGAAACTGCTGCTGGCCGACGAAATCCCCGAAGACGTGCTGCGCAACCGCGATACCAAGAGCGCGATTCCGCCGCTGTACGGCGCGCTGGTGAAAAACGAGCAGGACGTGCATCTGCTGGAGCGTCTGGCGTTCATGAACCGTCGCGGTAACTGAGCATGCTGATCAATTTTTTCTTCGAGCTGCACGAAGGCAAGGTGCCTGTCACCATCCGGGAATTTCTCGACCTGCTGTCTGCGCTGAAGAACCGGATCATCTACGCGGACATGGACCAGTTCTACCATCTGTCCCGTACCGTGCTGGTGAAGGATGAAAAGCATTTCGACAAGTTCGACCGTGCCTTCAAGAAATATTTTGATGGTCTGGAAGCGATAGACGACCTGTTCGAAACCCTGATTCCGGACGAATGGCTGCGCAAGCAGATCGAGAAAACCCTCAGCAAGGAAGAGTTCGAAAAGCTGAAACAGCTGGGTGATTTCGAAAAGCTGATGGAGGAGTTCAAGAAGCGGCTGGCGGAGCAGAAGAAGCGGCATCAGGGCGGCAACAAGATGATTGGCACCGGTGGCACCTCGCCGTACGGGGCCTATGGCCAGAACCCGGCGGGCTTCCGCATGGCCGGCAACTCGCGCAACAAGAATGCGGTGAAAGTCTGGGAAAAACGCCAGTACCGCAATCTGGATGATTCGGTGGAACTGGGTGTGCGCAACATCAAGATGGCCCTGCGCCGCCTGCGCAAGTTCACCCGCCAGGGCATGCCGGATCAGCTCGACATCGACGACACCATTTCCTCCACCGCGCGCAATGCCGGCTACCTCGACATCAAGCTGGTGCCGGAAAAACGCAACGGTGTGAAGGTGCTGATCTTTTTCGACGTGGGCGGTTCCATGGACCCGTATGTGCGCACCTGCGAGGAACTGTTCTCTGCCGCGAAAACCGAGTTCAAGCACATGGAGTACTTCTATTTTCACAACTTCATCTATGAAGGCGTGTGGAAGGACAACATGCGGCGCTGGACCGATCGCACCAACGTCTGGGATCTGATCCACACCTACAGTTCCGACTACAAGGTGATTTTCGTCGGCGACGCCACCATGTCACCCTATGAAATCAGCTCGGTTGGCGGCAGCGTGGAGCACTGGAACGAGGAATCCGGCGAAGTCTGGATGCGGCGCATTACCCAGCATTTCGACAAGGTGGCGTGGCTGAATCCGGAGCCGGAATCCAGCTGGGATCACACCACGTCGGTGGTCTGGACGCGCAAGCTGCTGGAGAACCGCATGTTTCCCCTGACGCTGAAAGGTCTGGAAGACAGCATGCGCTATCTGGCGAAGTAACCGTTTTCCGCAGCCATTAAAAAAGGGCGCTCATCGCAGGATGGCGCCCTTTTTTGTGGTCGTGATCCGTCTGATGTCATTCAGGCTGGCAGCAGTTGCACCTTCGGCAGCGCGACTGCTTTCACGCGCACTTTTTCGGTGGGAGCAATGGCGGTGGCCACGCCGGTGAAAACCGTTTCCCCGTGCTGGTTTTTGATGAGGCAGTCGATCAGCACGATGTTGCCCTTGCGCTTCTTTTCCTGCAGCGTCAGCGTCACCGTGAGCGTGTCGCCGGCAAACACCGGTTTCTTGAATTTCATCTCCTGGCCGGCATAGATGGAGCCTGGTCCCGGCAGTTGGGTGGCCACCGCCGCACTGACCACGATGCCGCAGATGGAGCCGTGCGCCACGCAGCGGCCGAAGCGGGTGGTCTTGGCATATTCAGGATCGAGGTGGAGGGGGTTGGTATCGCCGGAGATGATGGCGAAAAGTTTGATGTCGTCTTCGGTAACGGTTTTGACGTATTCCGCAGTCTGGCCTTCCTGCAGTTCGTCGAACGGAATATTTTCCAGATAGTCCATGTGCGCCTCTTTCCCATACAGCCTTTCGGATAGCCCCGCATTCTAATCAGCGTGCGTGACCATCGAAACCGAAAGAATGTAAGCGAATTTTCGCAGTGGCACGGATGTTCAGGCGGTGACTGGCGCAGCCTTTCGGGTCGTGCTGGACAGGGGGAAACGGGGTTCCAGCCAGCCCAGCAGGTCGTCGATGACTTCGTGCCGGTTGGTTTCGTTCAGGATCTCGTGCCGGCCGTCTTCGTAGAGCTTGTACGACACATCGCGCACGCCGCCGTCGCGCAGATGCTCGGCCAGTCGCTCGATGCCGTGCCGTTTGCTGTCGTAACTCAGTGGATCGCGCTCGCCGGAAAGCAGGAAGATCGGCAGCGTGGACGGAATGTTGCGGATGTTGCGCTGGCGCGAGATCTGGTCGAGGCCGCTGGTCAGGTCCAGCCACAGCTGGTTGGTGCAGAGGAAGCCGCACAGCGGATCGTTGATGTACTTGTCCACCTCGGCCGGGTCGCGGCTCAGCCAGTCGGCCGGCGTGCGCGGACTTTTGGTGGTCTGCTTGTTGTAGCTGGCGAAGGTAGCCATGTCGATCAGGTTGCTGCGCCCCTTGGGGCCGCCGCGCAGCTTTTCCAGATGCGCCAGCATGCGCGCGGAGCGGACTGCCATCGGCGTGCTCATCGCCGAGCCGGTCAGTACCACTGCGTCGACGGTATTGCCGTGCTGCAGCAGATAACCCTGGGTGATGAAGGAGCCCATGCTGTGTCCCAGAATGACGATGGGCACGCCGGGATACTGCTGGCGGATGGTGTCGTTGACCCTGGCGGTGTCGGCCAGCACCAGCTGCCAGCCGTTCTGGTCGGCGTAATGCCCCAGCAGGCCGCCGGGCGGAATGGAGTGGCCGTGGCCGCGGTGATCATGCGCGAACACCACATAGCCCGCCTCAACCAGGCGTTCCGCGATGGGTTCGTAGCGCATGCTGTGTTCCGCCATGCCATGCAGGATATGGATGACGGCGCGGGGCGGGGTGGCTGGAGCATCTGCGCTCCATTTGCGGACAAAAATGCGGTGGTTGTCGAGGCTGGTGAGATAGAACTTCTCTGAGTGCATGTGCGCAGTCCCCGCTGGCGTCCCTGTCAGGTATGTTGAGCAGGAATTGTATATGCTCCCGGCGCATCCATCCAATTCAATGTCTGAGCAGCGGGTTTTCAGCGGAAATTGTCGGCCAAAACCGCGACTTGCAGGTCACTGCCGGCGCCGGTTTCTGGCACTGGTTTACCGGTTTCAAAGCTGGTAACCTCGCGGCCATTCAACGCAGGCAGGGGAACAAGCCATGGTCGACCGCATCTGGACAGCTCAGTATCCGGAGGGAGTTTCCTCCGAAATTTCCTACGATAAGTACAAGACAATTCTCGATGTTTTTGAAAATGCCTGCCGCCGTTATGCCGACCGTCCGGCGTTCAGCAACATGGGCTGCTCGATCACCTACGGCCAGCTGGACAAACTCAGCGCCGATTTCGCCGCCTACCTGCAGAATCACACCAGCCTGAAAAAGGGCGACCGCATCGCCCTGCAGATGCCCAACCTGATCCAGTATCCGATTGCCCTGTTTGGCGCCATGCGCGCCGGCCTGATCGTGGTGAACACCAACCCCATGTACACCGCGCGGGAAATGGAGCACCAGTTCAATGACGCCGGCTGCAAGGCGCTGGTGGCGCTGGCGAACTTTGGCGACCTGATCGAGGAAGTGGTGCCGCGCACCGGCATCAAGCACGTCATCATCACCCAGGTGGCGGACATGCAGCCGCCGGTGAAGCGCGTGCTGATGAACCTGATCATCAAGCATGTGAAGAAGATGGTGCCGTCGTTCAGCATTCCCGGCGCCGTGTCCTTCAATACCGCCATGAAAAAAGGTACCGCCAGTACCTTCGACCAGGATCACCGCCCCGAGCCGGACGACGTGGCCGTGCTGCAGTACACCGGTGGCACCACCGGCGTGGCGAAGGGCGCCATGCTCACCCACAAGAATCTTGTGTCCAACAGCATGCAGATGGATTTCATCCTGCGTGAACTGCGCCCTGGCCAGGAAATCGCAATCACACCGCTGCCGCTGTACCACATCTTCTCGTTCACCGTGAACTGCCTGGGTCTGATGTCGCTCGGTGCCAACATCGTGCTGATCACCAACCCGCGTGACATCCCCGGTTTTGTGAAAGAGCTGTCGAAGTGGCGTTTCACCACCATGACCGGCCTGAACACCCTGTTTGTTGCGCTGATGAATAATCCGGATTTCCAGCGCGTGGATTTCAGTTCGCTGAAGCTGACGATTGCCGGTGGCATGGCGCTGCAGAAAGACACCGCCGACCGCTGGGAAGCCATGACGCGCAACAAGATTGCCGAAGGATTTGGCATGACGGAGACGTCGCCGGTGGTGAGCGTGAATCCGCCGCACAATATCCAGATCGGCACCATCGGCATTCCGGTGCCCGGCACCGACATCAAGCTGGTGGACGACAACGAAAACGAAGTGCCGATGGGCCAGAGTGGCGAGCTGTGTGTGAAAGGTCCGCAGGTGATGAAAGGCTACTGGCAGCGCGAGGAAGCCACCCGCGAAACCATGACCCGAGACGGTGAATGGCTGAAGACCGGTGACATCGCCGTGCTGCAGGAAGACGGTTTCCTGCGCATCGTCGATCGCAAGAAGGACATGATTCTGGTGTCCGGCTTCA
>CAZBII010000101.1:0-16567 GCA_964491665.1 uncultured Moraxellaceae bacterium | reverse complement strand
ATCGGCACTGCGCATCACAGTCAGCACCCGCATGATGAAGGCGAAGGAAAACCTGGCGCTGGAAGCCAAGGTGCAGGACTGGATGGCCGCCAACATGCCGGAACTGCAAACCCACGGCGCCAGCCCCTCCATCATGTTTGCGCACATCGGCCAGAACAGTATCAAGAGTGTAATGACCGGATCGCTGACCGCGGTGGGCATCATCTGCCTGTGCATGATGTTTGCGTTCGGCTCGTGGAAGCTGGGACTGATGGCACTGCTGCCGAATATTTTCCCTTCCACCATTGCCTTGGGCGTGTGGGGCCTGCTGGTGGGCGAGGTGAACATGGCGGTGGCAGTGATTTTCACTATTTCCGCCGGCATCATTGTCGATGACACCATTCACCTGTTCTCGAAATTCGCGGACGGCCTGCGCAAGGGCCTGGATGTAGACAATGCGATCCGCTACTCATTTGAGCATGCGGGCCGCGGCGTGGTGATCACCACCGTGGTGCTGTGCGCGGGCTTTGCAATGCTGGGCTTCTCGGACTTTATCGTGAACCGCACGCTCGGCATCCTGGTAGCCGGCACCATCGCTATCGCCATCCTGTTCGACCTGCTGTTCCTGCCGTCGGTGCTGAAGATGTTCCCGATCAATCTGGCTGAATTCCGCAAACAGAACAGCAAGGCGGCAACGGACCCGGCCAGCGTTGCGCCCTCCACCGCGCCCGTTGCCACGCGGGAGGCAGAACCGGTGGCCTGAGGCCCGCTATTTTGTAAGAAATCTTAAGCAATCCTGCCGGGCAGGGGGCCGCAACTGGCCTTTGCCCGGAGCGGCCTTTAAACTGGGCACCCGCTGAATTCGACCACATCAAGGATTGCATCATGGTTATCCATCCGAAGGTAAAAGGCTTTATCTGCACCACGGCACATCCGGTGGGTTGCGCAGCCAACGTCAGTGAGCAGATCCGTTTCGTGCAGGGCCACGGCCCCATCGCCGGCGCCCCCAAGCGCGTGCTGGTGATCGGTGCTTCCACCGGTTATGGCCTGGCCTCACGCATCACTGCCGCCTTCGGTGGCGGCGCCAGCACTCTCGGTGTGTTCTTTGAAAAGCCGGCCGCCGGCAAACGCACCGCCACCGCCGGCTGGTACAACGCGGTGGCGTTCCAGAACGCGGCCGAGAAAGCCGGTCTGTATTCGAAAAACATCAACGGCGACGCGTTTTCCAATGCCGTGAAGGAAAAAACCATCGAGCTGATCAAGGCTGATCTGGGCCAGGTGGATCTGGTGGTGTACAGCCTGGCGTCGCCGCGTCGCCAGCATCCGGACACCGGCGTGCTGCATTCCTCCACCCTGAAGCCGATCGGCAAGCCGGTGACGCAGACCGGCCTCGACACCGATCGCGAGATCATCAAGCAGTTCACGCTGGAGCCGGCCACACAGGAAGACATCGACAACACCGTCGCCGTGATGGGCGGCGATGACTGGGAACGCTGGCTGGCCGCGCTGAGCGCGGCAGGTGTGCTGGCGCCCGGCTGCAAGACCACGTCCTACACCTACGTGGGTGAAGAAGTGACCCGTGACATTTACTGGGATGGCACCATCGGCGCGGCGAAAAAGGATCTGGACCGGGCCGCTGCCGCGCTGCGTGGCAAGGGCTTCGATGCCACCGTGTCGGTGCTGAAAGCCGTGGTGACGCAATCCAGCGCAGCGATTCCGGTGATGCCGCTGTACCTGGCGCTGCTGTTCCGCATCATGAAGCAGGATGGTTCGCACGAAGGCTGCATCGAGCAGATTTACCGCCTGTTCAGCGAGTGCCTGTACAGCGCAACTCCGCGCCGCGACGCCGAAGGCCGCAACCGCGTGGATGAAAAGGAAGTGCGTCCGGAAATTCAGGCGCAGGTGGAAAAACTGTGGCCGCAGGTGACCACCGAGAACCTGAACGACATCAGCGATTTTCGCGGTTTCCGCGCCGAGTTCCTCAAGCTGTTCGGCTTTGGCGTGAGCGGCGTGGATTATGACGCGGACGTGGATGCGGAAGTGCAGGTGAACAATCTGGTGGATCTGACACAGTAAATTCGCGCGCATTCAGGGCACAGTGAACGTGCCCTGAAGAAAACGCCGCAGACTTTCCAGCCTGCGGCGTTTTTTTATTAAAGAGCAGATGGGTTATCCCGTGACGCTCAAAGCGGTGCTGTCAGCCGCCGGCCTTTTTCAGTGCCGCACGGAAACGTTTGCTGAACAGGTCCCGCTGCGCACCCGCCACTGGCCCCACCTTGCACCACTCCACCTGCAGCTGCTCCAGCAGTTCTGCGCCGCCAAGCGCCGCCTGCTGCCGGCCCTGCAGGCCACTGGACAACCGGCTCACCTGCAACTGCATGCGCCGCTGCTGGTCTTCTGCCGGTGATTCCACGCCCGCGGCAATTTCCATGCGGATGCACAGGTCGTGCAGATGATCGGCATTCTGCTGCAATTCTTCCGCCGACGGCTTTTCCGCTTTTTGCAGCCGGGCCACCACGCTGTCGTACCGGGTCTGCAGGCTGTCCTGCGCGACGGCTGGCAACTCGTGTTCGCTGCTCCACTCGGCTTCCGGCGCCGCGCCGAACAGATCACCCTGCGCCGACGTCAGCAGGGTTTCTTCCAGTTCATCGCACACGCCGGCCCGGCGCCACAGCTCGGCAAAGGTTTCCTGACGCTGCTGCACCTGGGCGTTGCGCACGGCGTTCTCCACCTGCGCGCACACCGCCTTGAACCGCTTCTGCAACGCGTCCTGCTGCTCGCGCGGGAAGTGGCCGAGTTCGGCAAAACGCTGTTTCAGCTGCTGGAATTCCTGCTGCAGGGACGCCAGATCCTGCCCGTCGTTTTCCGCCAGCTGCTCGATCTGCTCGCATAAATGCTCGGCGTGCACGACGTTCTGTTCGCGCTCCTTCTGCACCGCCACGCGCTGCTGGTCACGACGTTCGAAAATGCTGTCGCAGGCAGCACGGAAACGTTTCCACAAACGGGCATCATCACGCCGCGACACCAGCCCGGTTTCCTTCCACTGTTTCTGCAGTGACTTGACCTGCTCGATCGCATCCGCTGCTTCACCCTGGCCCAGCGCCTCGGCCCGCTCGATCAGCTGTTCGCGCCGGATGCGGTTGCGGTTGAACTCGTCCTGCAGCTTGCCACGCAGCTGGTCCAGCAACGCGTTGAACTTGTCCTGGATCTGCTTGCCTTCCTTGCGCTCCACCGGCGTGTACAGCCGCCATTCATTCTTGGCGGTTTCGTAGATCTCGTTCACCAGTTTCCAGTTGGCATTGGCCCAGTCGTTCTGCGCGAGATAGGCCGTCAGCTGATCGCAGATGCGCTGGCGCTCGGCCAGGTTTTTCTGCCGCACGCTGGCCAGCTTGTCGAAATAGTCGCGACAAGGCTCGTAGGCTTTTTCCGCCGCCACGCTGAAACGGTCCCACAATTCCTTGTTGCGGCCCTTGTCGGCTTCACCGAGGGCGCGCCACTCGTCCTGCAGGCGACGGATCTTGTTCGACAGCCCCTGCGGATCCATGTCGGCACCCACCAGCGCTTCCATTTCGTGACACAGCTCTTCCTTCTTCGGCGTGGCAACAAAGCCCTGCCAGTCGCGCAGCTCGTTCACCTGGATGGTGAGTTCGCGCAGCTGTTTCTGGTAGCCGGTGGCGGTCTTGATCGGCAGATGCTTCACCAGATGACTGGCATCGCGCAGCAACCGGTTGGCGGACTTGAGCTGGCCCTGTTCGATCTCTTTTTTCAGATCGGCGAAGATGCCCTTGATGCTGTCGATGGCTTCCTGCTCCAGCGATTTCGCCTTCTGCTGCAGCCGCTCGCAGTGATCCAGGGCCGCCTGGTACAGTTTCAGCGACTCAGGCCAGGCCAGTTCTTCCGGCCACTGCAGATCACCCAGGGCGTTGTCGAGCAGCTTGCGCATTTCCACCAGCGTGGTCATGGGGGCTTCCGCTACATCCAGCACGGTATTGGCGGCACGGGTAATGGATTCATCGCGCTCAGCGAGTTTACGCACCGACTCCAGCGCCTTCTGCAGCAGCGCATGAATGCGCAGGAAACGTTTGCGCTCATCGGCGGCGGGTTCCACCACACTGGCGGCTTCTTCCCAGCGGATTTTCTGCGTGCTGAGCAGTGCCTGCAGCGCCGGAATGTCGGACGGCTGCAGCACGGCGTTGAAACTCAGCTGCTTCACCGCTTCTTCCAGCTGCTCGCAGGCTGCCATGCGTTCGTGCAGGGCTTCGCGCCGGCGCTGCACTTCTTCCTGCTGGCGATTCTGTTCGTTGTGAATGTCATCTACCGTGGTTTTGCACAGGGCGAAGGAACGGTTGAAACGCTGCACGGCTTCGTTGTCGGCATGATGTTGCAGACGCTGCCACTGCTTCTGCAGATGCTCCAGTTTCGGCGCGTACAGGTTGTCGTAGGGCAGGCGCGACAGCAGTTCAATGTTCTGGCACAGCTCGGCGATCTGCTGCTCGATGCCGGCTTCCTGCTGCTGTTCGCTGCGAATCGCGTTCAGTTTGTCCTTGCAGATGCGCCAGACACCCTTGTCCTTGCCCTTGCTGGCCTTGATCACGCGATCCAGCACCGCCTCGCCCTGCAGTTTCTGCGCGGCGGCCTGCCGCAGCTGCGCCAGTGGCAGATTCAGCGCATAGCCTTCCAGTACGGATTCCTCGTTCAGCAGTTCCAGCGCCTGCAATCCCAGGGTGACATTCTGGGTCTGCTCGATGATCGCAATCAGGGCCTGGGTATCCAGCCCCCGCAGCATATCCTGGATTGAACTGGCACTGCCGCCAGCCGATGCCGTCAGCACACTGGTCAGATGCTCGATGGCGCGCTGGCGCACACTGCCATCGCGTTCCTGCTGGATAAGGGTAATCAGTTTGTCGCGCTGGGGAATGCGTTTGATGGCGGCGAGGCGGACTTCATTTTCCGCGTCGCCCTTGGCCATCAGTTCGATGATGTGAAAATCGCGGGCGTCGTTGACGTTGAGATGTTGCAGGGCCTGGATGCGTACCTGGGGTTTGGCGCTTTGCCACTTGGGCTTGAACAGGTTCTTGAACATGGCGGTGTCAGTTTCTTCTGCGTTGGTAGGTCACAATGCTGTAGGCAATTGCGGAATCCGCCCCGGCGGGCACATCTTCCCGCGCCGTTTCCTGCCACACTGCCGGGTCCAGTGGCGGAAAAAACGCGTCGCCCTGCGGCGCCAGATGTACTTCCGTGACGTAGAGAATATCCACCAGCGGCAAGGCCTGGCGGTAAATCTCGGCGCCGCCAATGACAACCACTTCGTCACTGGCGGAACCGGTTAACTGTTGTGCCTGCGCGATGGCCGCTTCCAGCGATTGCACCGGATAGCAGTGCTCGGGCAGTTGCAAGACGGTGCGGCTGATCACCACATGGGGACGCCCCGGCAGCACGCGGCCGAGTGAATCAAACGTCTTGCGTCCCATGATGATCGGCTTGCCCAGCGTGCGCGCCTTGAAATGTTTCAGGTCCGCTGGCAGATGCCAGGGCAGCTGGTTGTTGTGGCCGATCACGTTGTTGTCGGCTTTCGCCACGATCAGTGAAATCATGCGCTCAGATCGCCACCGGCGCCTTGATCAGCGGGTGCGGGTCATAGCCCACCAGCTCGAAATCGTCATAGGTGAAATCGAACAGCGACTTCACCGCCGGATTCAGCTTCATCACCGGCAGCGGACGCGGCTCGCGACTCAGTTGCAGCTCCACCTGCTCCATGTGATTGGAATAAATGTGCACATCGCCGAACGTATGCACGAAATCGCCGGGCTGCAGGCCACACACCTGCGCCACCATCAGCGTCAGCAGCGCGTAGGATGCAATGTTGAACGGCACGCCAAGGAAGACATCGCCGCTGCGCTGGTACAGCTGGCACGACAACCTGCCTTCCACCACATAAAACTGGAACAGGCAGTGACACGGCGGCAGCGCCTGCTTGCCGGCGGCGGCGTTTTCCCTGGGCGAGAATTTCACGTCCGGCAGCACCACCGGATTCCACGCACTCAGCACCAGCCGGCGCGAATCCGGATTGCGTTTGATTTCATCCAGCAGCTGCTGCAGCTGATCCACGGTTTCGCCGTTCGGCCCTTCCCAGCTGCGCCACTGCTTGCCATACACCGGGCCCAGTTCGCCGTTGGCGTCCGCCCATTCGTCCCAGATGGAAACGCCGTTTTCCTTCAGATACGCAATATTGGTTTCGCCGCGCACGAACCACAGCAGTTCGTGGATGATGGACTTCAGATGCACTTTCTTGGTGGTGACCAGCGGAAAGCCGTCCGCCAGATTGAAACGCATCTGGTAGCCGAACAGGCTGGTGGTGCCGGTGCCGGTGCGATCGCTTTTGGTGACGCCGTTGTCTTTGATGTGACGCAGAAGATCGAGATACTGTTTCATGTCGCGTGTGCCGCCTCAGTGTTTTGCCGGCGCGGAAGAACGCCCGTACGCCAGATAAAGCAGAACCAGTCCCACTGCAAACAGCGGCAGCGACAGCAGCTGGCCCATGGTGAGCCAGTCGAAGGCGATGAAGCCCAGCTGCACGTCCGGCTGGCGCGCAAATTCGGCAACGAAACGGAACAGTGCATAGAAAATGGCGAACAGCGCCGACACCGCATAACGCGGCCGCGACTTGCGGGAAAACAGCCACAGAATGGTGAAGAGCACCAGACCCTCCAGCGTGGCCTGGTACAGCTGCGACGGATGCCGCGCCAGACTGTCGACATGCGGAAACACCATGCCCCACGGACCGTCAGTGGGACGTCCTACAAGTTCGCCGCCGATGAAATTGCCGATGCGACCCAGCCCCAGTCCGATCGGCACGATCGGCGCGCCGAAATCCAGCACATCCCAGTAGGATTTTTGCATCTTGCGCGCAAACAGCAGCACCGCGAACATCACGCCGAGCAAGCCGCCGTGAAACGACATGCCACCATTCCACACCTGGAACAGCGACAGCGGATTATCAATGAAGCCACCGAAGTTATAGAACAGCACATAGCCGATGCGGCCGCCCAGAATCACGCCCATGGCGCCGAAGAAAATCAGGTCGCTGACCTGCTCGGTGGTCCAACCGGAGTTGGGACGTTTGGCGCGGGCATTCAGCAGCAGATAGCCGGATACGAAACCCGCCAGATACATCAGCCCGTACCAGCGCACGTGCAGCGGGCCAATGGAGAAGGCAACCGGATCGATTTCCGGAAAGATCAGCATGGCAATTCCTTGTTCGGGGTCGGGGAAGGCGGCGCCGGGCATTGCATGGCCGGGCCTTTTTCGCGAGCATCGTAGTTTAACCACCAATGCCCCGGGACACCACATGTGCCTGATCCTGCTCGCCCTTGACCAGCACCCGCGCTACCCCCTGGTGCTGGCCGCCAACCGCGACGAATATTTCAGCCGTCCCGCCACGCCAGCCACTTTCTGGGACGACGCCCCCGACCTGCTGGCCGGCCGCGACCTGAGCGCCCGCGGCACCTGGCTGGGCATCACCCGGCAGGGCCGGCTGGCGGCCGTCACCAACGTGCGCGAACCGGGGCGCAACCGGGCCGATGCCCGTTCCCGCGGCGAACTCACCACCCGTTTCCTGCAGGGCAGCCAGCCGGCCGACCACTTCCTGCAACAGCTGCAGGCAGAGTCCGACGCCTACAACGGTTTCAACCTGCTGTGCGGCCAGATCGGCACCGGCAGCGCGCACCGCCTGTATCACTTCTCCAATCGCGGCCCCGCGCCGCAGCCACTGGGTGCCGGCCTGCATGGCATCAGCAACCATCTGCTGGACACCCCCTGGCCGAAGCTGACCGGCGGACGCGACACACTGGCCGTCCTCCTGCAGCAGGACGATTTTCTGCTGGACGACCTGCTGCCGGTACTGGACCAGCGCAGCCCCGCGCCCGATGCAGCGCTGCCCGACACCGGCGTCGGCCTTGCCATGGAACGCATCCTCTCGGCCCGCTTCATCCACGCCCCCGGCATCGGTTACGGCACCCGCGCCAGTACCGTGCTGCGGGTGGACCGCGACGGACGCATCGAGTGGAAGGAGTGGAGCTGGAACGCCGATGGAGAACTGCTGGGCGCTGTGCGCATCGGCTTCCCGTTCATTCCCGACACCCCCTCATCGACCTCCGCGACAATTTGCCACATTTAATCCAGGGTTTTGTTCCCACTACAATCCAGCCGCTTTTATGTTCCACCGGAACATTTTGGGGGTGATCCCCATTCCATTGCAGCTTGGGGACCTTCCCAAAGGAGTGAATGATGAAACGCAGTGCTGGACTTTTGACACTGGGAATGATGCTGGCCGCATGCGGTGGTGGCAGTAATGGCGGTGGCAGCCAGGATCGGGATGCCAACAACACCCCGACGCCCAGGACCGTCAGCATAGCCTTCTCCGCCATCGCGGACAGCCAGCCGGTTGCCTGCGGCACCAGCTACACACTGGGTACCGCCGCAACCGAAATGACCCTGCGGGATTTCCGATTCTATGTTCACGACCTGCGTCTGGTGACCAGCACCGGTACGGAAGTGGCAGTCACGCTGGACCAGAATGACTGGCAGAACGGTGATGTCGCCATGCTGGACTTTCAGAACAAGGACAACAACTGCACCGGCGCCGACAAGGCCATACATACAGCCATCACCGGCACTGTTCCGGATGGCAGCCTGACCTTCAGCGGTGTCCGTTTCACGGTTGGCATACCGGAAGACCGCAACCACTTGCTGAATTCCAGCGCACCGAGTCCTCTCAATGCCATCGGCATGTTCTGGAGCTGGCGCTCTGGCTACAAATTCATGCGTCTGGATTTCAACCTGGCCACGCCCGGCGTCATCACATCCACCGGCGCTCCGCTCACTGCCTGGTACTTCCACCTCGGCAGCACCAACTGTCCCGATGTCATTCCCTATGTCTGCAGCAACATCAACCGTCCCGAGATCGCACTGGACAGCTTCAATCCCGACAGCGACAGCATCCAGATCGATTACGCGGCGCTGGTGGCGGACAGCAACCTGAGCGTGGAATCCACCGGAATGCCAGTCGGATGCATGTCTGGCACCACCGATGCGGAATGCCCGGAAATGTTCACGGCGCTGGGCCTGAATCTGGCCAGCGGCGAGAACGACGCCAGCCTGGTACAGACCGTCTTTTCTGTCGCTCACTGACCTGAATCCACCTGCATGTTCAAACTCGCAGTCGCGCTGTCCTGCACAGCGCTCATTTTTCTGAACGCAGGTTGCGGCGGCAGCAGCACGACGATTGACGACCGGGCTGCCAACGCCACCGCATTCGACTGGCAACTGCGACAAGGCGTGCCGCTGCCAGTCGAACCCACCGACAATCCAATGAGTGAAGCCAAATTCCAGCTCGGGCGTCATCTGTTCTACGACACCCGGCTGTCCGGCAATGGCACGCAGTCCTGCGCCAGCTGTCACCACCAGGACAAGGCTTTCACGGACGGACTGGTCGTGGCCATCGGCTCGCAGGGCGATCTCCATCCCCGCAACTCCCAGACACTGGCCAACGCCGGATACAATGCCACGCTGACTTGGGCCAACTCATCTCTCACCACTATCGAGCATCAGATACTGTCGCCACTGTTCGGTGAAGATCCGCTGGAACAGGGCATCACCGAAGACAACCGCGCGACCGTGCTGCAACGCATCATGGACGAGCCACGCTACGCGGACCTGTTCGCCGCCGCATTTCCCGACGAAGGCAGCCCGGTTCATTTCGACAACATCATCAAGGCCATCGCCTGCTTTACACGCGGACTGACATCCTTCAACAGCGCCTTCGACCGCTACGAAACCGGCAATCGCGACGCCCTGTCCGCTGCCGCCAAGCGCGGCATGGGATTGTTTTTCAGCGAAGAACTCGAATGCTTCCACTGCCACGGCAGCTACAACTTCTCGGACTCAACCGTCGACCGCTCACTGGCATTCATCGAGCGGCCCTTCCACAACACCGGACTCTACAATCTCAATGGCAATGGCGATTTTCCACCGGGCAATCAGGGTCTGATCGAAATCACTGGCGACCCTGCCAACATGGGCATGTTCCGCGCTCCAACCTTGCGCAATATCGGTCTGACTGCGCCCTACATGCACGACGGCAGCATGGCATCGCTGGATGAAGTCCTGGAATTTTACGCGGCGGGCGGGCGCGTCATCACCAGCGGTCCGAATGCAGGCGACGGCCGGATCAATCCCTTCAAGGACGGTTTCGTCAACGGCTTCACCATGAGCGAGCAGGACAAGCAGGATCTGATTGCATTTCTGCACAGCCTCACCGACACCGAGTTCACCACCACCGCACGCTTCGGCAATCCCTGGACTTCACCATGACCCGTTTCTGGCTCTGCTGCCTGTTGCTGGCACCTGCCAGCCTGTATGCCCACACCGACACACACACTCAAACCGGCACCACAGTCACTGCCACACTCAGCGCCACCTGGCGCGACCAGGGCGCCGCGCTCAATGATGCCGGTATCTGGCAAGTGCCTGGCGCACTCATGGGCGGTGAAGCCTATCCGGTCGAGGAAGGTGTCAGCCTGGACGACGCCAGTCTCGCCCTGCATCACAACCATGCCAGCGGCGCCCATGGCGATCTGCTCGTCGGCAGCCATGACAACGGCGGCGAAGCGGAACTGCACCACGCCTATGCAGGCTTTCGATCCTCACGCTTGCCCGTGACACTGAACATCGAGGCCGGACGCATGGCGGGGCTGTTTTCGCCAGCCAATAGCGAACATGCCGGCGAGCGGCTGTTCAGCGAAACGCCCTTGGCACTGGACGCGTTCTTCGGTCGCCAGCTCAACGACGAGGGCCTGCGACTGCAACTGGGCGATGCCGACGGCCTTGGCGCAGGCGCCGAACTCTGGCGCGGATCGTCCTTTCCTGCCACACCCGGCGCTGACGGCGGCAGCCAGGATCTGTACCTCCACTTCCGCAGCACACGTGATGGCTGGCAATTACACACCGGCATCTGGGTACTGCAGGCCGACGCGACTTCCCGTCAGGATACCCGCTACAGCAGCAGTGGTCACAGCCATGGAAACAGCACAACCGTCGCCACTCCGGATTATGAATTCACCGGCGCCACCGACTCGGCAGGCCTGTTCCTGCGCACCGGCTGGCAACTCACTGCGGCACACGCCATTTTTCTTGAAGGTGAGTGGATGCAGGTGAAAACCGAGGGCACACTGGCAGACGCGACACACCTGGCGCCGATCGAAAGCACACACAACGGAGGCTGGGCGCAGCTGGCCTGGCAGTGGCAGCAGCACCGGCTGGGCATTCGCCATGAACAACTGGCGCTGGACAACCGGCTCACAGGAGCAGGGGCGGTAGGCCTGGCGGATCTGACGGGTATGTATAATGCGGACGATGATCCCGCGCGCACCAGTCTGATATGGAGCTGGCAGCTGGTCGATTCACTGCGCCTCCGCCTGGAGGCCACTGAAGATGCCAGCGACCCGGATGACAAACGTTCCCGTGCCGGCGTGGGCCTGATCTGGCAAGAGACTCTTTGGTCCAGCAAATGAAACATCCGGAACATTCGCCACCACAGCCCTGGTGGCAAACCCCGCTGCAACGGGACAGCCTGCGCTATCTCACCTGGTACATGAGCATCCAGCTGGCGGTGATGCTCGCCGTGCTGCTGGCTTTCTCCCTGCAGCAGATTGCGCTGCCGGCACGCCTGCCCTGGCTGCTGCTGCCGTCGCAGACCCTGCTCACCCTCGCCACCCTGATCGCCGCCCGCCGTCTGCGCCGCGTCAACACCGGGCTTTACCTGCTGCTGCTCACCGGCTCCATCGCCCTGCTGGGCTGGTACCTGCACGACGCCGGCGGCCACACCAATCCGGTGATTTCCCTGCTGCTGGTGCCGCTGGCGATGGGCGCCGCCCTGCTGGGCTGGCAGGCCACCGCGTTCATCGCCGTGATCGTCCTGCTGCTGTACACCGCGCTCACCCAGTTTTTCCTGCCGCTGGAAATGGCGGCCTCCGCCAGCGCCTCTGCCCACGCCCATCACCAGCACGGCGGCCACGACCCACAACTGATGCAGCTGCATCTGGCCGGCATGTGGATCACCTTCGCCGTCTCGGTACTGCTGATCATGGGACTGGTGCTGCCGCTGGCGCAGTCCACCCGCCGGCAGCGCGACCAGATCGCACGCCAGCAGGAAAAAATCCTGCAGGACGAAAAGCTGGTCGCCATGGCCACCTTTGCCGCCAGCGCCGCGCATCAACTGGGCACCCCGCTGTCGACCCTGGCAGTGCTCACCGACGATCTGAATGAAGAACTGCACGCGCGCCCGGAACTGCAGACGGATCTGGACACCATGGCGCAGCAGATCCAGGTCTGCAAAACCACCCTGCGCGGCATGATGCGCAAGGCCGACAACCTGCGTCAGGACGTGCGCGAAACCATTGCCATTCCCGCGCTGACCCAGCGCCTGCGCCAGCAGTTCAACCTGCTGCATCCAGACCGCGAACTGCGCATTACCACCACGCCCGTGCCGGCGGTGCAGGTATCCGGCGATGAAACCCTCGACCAGGCCCTGCTCAACCTGCTCGACAACGCCGCCCGCGTCAGCCGCACCGATCCGGAACTGAGCGTGGAAACCGAAAGTGACACCGTCTGCCTGCGCATCACCGACACCGGCCCCGGCATTCCCGACGCCATCCGCCAGCAGCTCGGCGAACCCTTTGTCACTTCGCGGGAAGACGGCCTGGGACTCGGCCTGTTTTTGTCGCACGCCACCATCAACCGCCTCGGCGGCACCCTGCGCCTGCTGTCCTCCGGCAAAAACGCACCCACGGGCACCATCACCGAAGTGCGCCTGCCCATCGCCACGGATACCCCATGAAGAACACCATCCTGCTGATCGACGACGACACGCTGTTCCTGCAGACCATGAGCCGCTCGCTGCAACGCCGGGGGCTGCAGATCAGTGCGGCCAGCAATGCCGGTGAAGCACTGCAACTGCTCGCACAGCAAGCCTTCGACCTGGTCGTGCTCGACCTCAACCTCGACGGCGAAAGCGGCCTGAAACTGCTGCCGCAGCTGCTGGAGATCGCCCCGCACACCCGCATCGTGATGCTCACCGCCTACGCCAGCGTCGCCACAGCGGTGGAAGCCATCAAGCGCGGCGCCGAGAACTACCTGTGCAAGCCGGTCACCGCCAACGACATCGTGGCGCTGCTGGATGAAGACGAAAGCGAAAACGCCGCCGAACCGCTGCAGGACGCCCCGCTGTCGGTGGACCGGCTGGAATGGGAACACCTGCAGCGGGTACTGCTGGAAAACGGCGGCAACATCTCCGCCACCGCGCGGGCCCTGAACATGCACCGCCGCACCCTGCAGCGCAAACTGCAGAAACGGCCAGTCAGCAAGTAAGCCCCCCGCCAGGAAAAGCTGGCGGGATCTCCCCAGTCCATTTATGATATGTTGTAACATATTAAAATGTCCTGTTCCTGCCTGAGGAGTTCCTGCCCATGCAACGCCTGCCCGTTACCGTCCTGTCCGGCTTCCTGGGCGCCGGCAAAACCACGGTGCTGAATCACATCCTGCGCAACCGCGAGCATCGCCGGGTGGCCGTCATCGTCAACGACATGAGCGAAATCAACATCGACGCCAGCACGGTACAGCAGGACGTGGCGCTCAACCGCACCGAGGAAAAACTGGTGGAAATGAGCAACGGCTGCATCTGCTGCACCCTGCGGGAAGACCTGCTGCGGGAAGTGCGCGCACTGGCACTGGAAGGGCGCTTCGATTATCTGGTCATCGAATCCACCGGCATTTCCGAACCGCTGCCGGTGGCGGAAACTTTCACCTTCGCGGATGAAAATGGCGTCAGCCTGTCCGACGTGGCAACCCTGGACACACTGGTCACCGTGGTGGACGCTTTCAACTTCCTGCGCGACTTCGATGCCGCCCGCGCGCTGCAGGAAACCGGCGAACACCTGGGCGAGGACGACGAACGCACCATTACCGATCTGCTGGTGGAGCAGGTGGAATTCTGCGATGTGATTCTGGTCAGCAAGACCGATCTGGTGAGCAGCGCGGAACTGCAACGGCTGACCGGCATTCTCAAGGGCCTGAATCCGGACGCGGAAATCGTGCCGATCCGGCAGGGGGAAGTGCCGCTGGGCCAGATCCTGGGCACTGGCAAATTCAGTTTCCAGCGCGCCAGTCAGGCACCGGGCTGGCTCAAGGAAATGCGCGGCGAGCATGTGCCGGAGACCGAGCAGTACAACATCGCCAGCTTTACCTACACAGCCCGGCGACCGTTTCATCCGCAACGGTTTTTCGACTTCCTGCACCGTCTGGACATCCAGGGCAAGCTGATCCGTTCCAAGGGCTATTTCTGGCTGGCCACGCGCCCGGAATTCGCCGGCCTCTGGAATCAGGCGGGGGGCATGGCGCGGCACGGCATGGCCGGGCTGTTCTGGAAAGCCGTACCCGCCGACCAGTGGCCCGACGATCCGGAATATCTGGCCCACATCCGCAGCAAGTGGGCCGAGCCGTTCGGCGACATGCGGCAGGAACTGGTGTTCATCGGCCAGGGTCTGGATGAATTGGAGATAAGATCCCGCCTGGACGCCTGCCTGCTCAACGACGCCGAACTGCTGCGCGGAAAAGACGCCTGGGCGACACTGGACGATCCCTTTCCGGCCTGGAACTGATCACCGACCATTACCTTTTGCACAGGACCTGAACCATGGCACCCATTCACCACCTCCTGCTGGCCGCCGGCCTGCTTCTCCCGTTTGCACTGCCGGCCCACAGTGAAGAGCACCGCGCCCACGATGCCCATGTTCACGGCGCCGCCACCCTGACCCTGGTGCTGGAGGGAAAAATAGCAGAAATCGAACTGGAATCGCCCGCGATGAACATCACCGGCTTCGAACATGCGCCCCGCACCGCCGAACAGCGCCGCCAGGTGGAAGAGGCGCAGTCCCGGCTGCAGCAAGCGGGCAGCCTGATCCAGCTGGACGGCTGCACCGAGCGCAGCAGCGACGTTCATTCCACTCTGGAAAGCGCGCCAGCAGCGGCAGCGGAAAATGCGGACCACCACGATCATGATCACGATCACGAAACCCATGCCGAATTCAGCGCCCACTATCAGCTGGACTGCCCGAACATTTCCGCAATTGACAAACTGACGGTAACTGCATTCAATCATTTTCCCGGATTCGAAACCGTGCAGGTGCAATGGGTCAGCCCGCGCGGCCAGGGCGCAGCCACTGCCACCCGCACCCAACCTGTCGTGAAACTTGAATGAATGCGCAACAAGCGAAAAAAGCCCTGACCCGTGCCCGCCAGATCTGTGCAGAAAAGGGTGTGCGCCTGACGGAAAAACGTGAGCAGGTGCTGGCGCTGATGCTGAATGCCAAGGCGCCACTTTCCGCCTATGACGTCGTGGAGCAATACCGCACGCTGCACGGCGAAGCCATTCCCGCCATGTCGGCATATCGCATGCTGAATTTTCTGCGCGAAGCAGGTTTTGTGCACCGGCTGGAAACCACCAACCAGTTTGTGGCCTGCTCGCACATCGCCTGCGATCACCCGCACGAAGTGCCGCAATTCCTGATCTGCGATCGTTGTCACGGGGTGGAGGAAATCGGCGTGAAGACCAGTATTCTGGATGAGTTGCTGGCCAGCGTGCAGAGCAGTGGTTTTACGCTGGCCAGCCAGCAGCTGGAACTGCACGGACTGTGCGCGCGCTGCCGCCAGTCGGCAGCCTGAAGGCACTATTGTTCGGTGTAGGGTTCGATCCGCTCAGCCTGCAACGTGTAGGCAGCGGTGCCAATTTCCTGCGTGACCAGTTTTGTTTCCAGACGGCCTTCAATCCAGAACGGATCATACAGTTCTTTCAGTTTCAGACCCGGCTTGTAGGTGACAAACATCATCTGGTTGGGCGGCGGTGGCGGCACATGAATACAGGCGCCAAAATACGGCACGAAGAAAAATTCAGTGACGACCTGATTGTCGTCAAACTGCAGCGGAACCACAAAACCGGCGATGCGAATGTTGCGCCCGTTGAATTCCGGTTTCACCCGGGTTGAAGTGAGCGCCTGCTGGTAGCGACTGCTGTTGGCCTGCCCCACCGCGCGGGCCACTTCGTTGCTGAGCGCATCTTCAGGTGAACCATCAGGAATGCTGGCCAGTTCCGGCGGCGGATTCAGCAATGCGTCCAGATCCTCCTTCGGCATCAGGTCGGTCCACTCCACCGTCGCGTAATCGCCGGCTAATGCGGGCAGGCCACACAGCAACATAACCAGAATCAACACAAGACGCTTACGCATGATGAACAATCCGCTCACTGAATCAAATAGCGCATGCAGTATACAACGCACGCTCCACCAATGGACATCCACATGTCATCCATGATTCAACTGGATAATCTTGTTTTCAGCTGGCCGCGACAAAAAACGCCCGTGCTGTCGATTCCGCACTGGCAGGTCGAACGCGGTGAACGGGTTTTCCTGCACGGACCTTCCGGCGGTGGCAAATCCACGCTGCTGAATCTGCTGGCCGGCCTGCTGCTGCCGCAACA
>CAZBII010000100.1:0-16793 GCA_964491665.1 uncultured Moraxellaceae bacterium | reverse complement strand
CGAGGCGCTCCAGCTCCGCCCGGTGCTGCTGCAGTAACGTCAGCGCCTTTTGTTCGCTGCGTTTCACCAGTGCTTCCACTTCCTCGTCAATCAGCCGCGCCGTCACATCGCTGAAATCTTTCGGCTGCGCCATTTCCATGCCCAGAAACGGATGCTCCTCGTGCTGGGGAAAATTCACCGGCCCCAGCTTTTCGCTCATGCCCCATTGCGTGATCATGCGCCGCGCCAGACGCGTGCACTGCTTGAGATCGTCTGCCGCGCCGGAACTGACATTGCCAAACGCCACCTTCTCGGCGCAGCGCCCACCGAGAAAAACACACAGCCGATCCTCGAGAAATTCCTGCGTGTAATTGACGCGGTCTTCCGATGGCATGGTTTCCGTCACGCCCAGCGCACGTCCGCGCGGAATGATGGTGATCTTGGTGAGCGGATCAGCGTTGGGCAGGAACAGCGACAGCAGCGCGTGGCCGGCCTCGTGCCAGGCAATGCGCTGCTTGTCCTTGTCGTTGAGCAGATCGCTGCGCTCGGAACCCAGGATGATCTTGTCATGGGCGTATTCGAAATCCGCCTGATCGATCTGGTCCTTGCCGGCATTCGCTGCGTGCAGCGCGGCTTCGTTGACGAGGTTCTCCAGATCAGCGCCGGAGAAGCCAATCGTGCGCCCCGCCAGCTGCTCCAGATCCACAGTGTCCGCCACCGGCTTCTTGCGCGTGTGCACCTGCAGGATCTGCAGACGGGCTTTTTTCTGCGGCAGTTCCAGCGTGATCTTGCGATCGAAACGGCCGGGACGCAGCAATGCCGGGTCCAGCACATCGGGACGGTTGGTAGCCGCCAGCACGATGATCGGCTCGCCGGAATCGAAGCCGTCCATTTCCGCCAGAATCTGGTTGAGGGTCTGCTCGCGTTCGTCGTTGCCACCGCCGACACCGGTACCGCGCACGCGGCCGACCGAATCGATTTCATCGATGAAAATCAGCGCCGGCGCACGGGCCCGGGCTTCCTGGAACATGCTGCGCACGCGACCCGCTCCCACGCCCACAAACATCTCCACGAATTCCGATCCGCTGATACTGAAGAACGGCACACCCGCTTCGGCGGCGGTGGCTTTGGCCAGCAGCGTCTTGCCGGTGCCCGGCGGCCCCATCATCAAAATGCCCTTGGGCAGCGCCGCGCCCAGCCGGCGGAATTTCTCCGGATTTTTCAGATACTCGATGACCTCCCGCAGATCCTGCTTGGCGCTATCGAGTCCGGCCACTTCGTTGAAACTGATTTTCTTGTCGAGATTTTCATGCAGGCGGGCGCGGGATTTGGAAAAACCGAACAGACCACCGCCGCTGCCGCCACCCAGACGGCTCTGCAGCGCGCGATTACTCCAGGCGAAGAAGCCGAAAATCAGCAGCCACGGCAATACGCTCACCAGAATATTCACCCACAGCGGTGACTCTTCCGACTTGGCCACCACTTCCACCTGCTGCTGCTCCAGCTGCTCCAGCAAACCGGAATCGCTGACCGGCGGCAGACGGGTGGCAAAATCAAATTGCGCTTTTTTATCGCTGTCGCGGTAACGGCCCAGCAACTGCTGTCCCTTGAACTGCACCGCCGAAATCCGGTCACCGGCCAGTTCCTGCTTGAAGGTGGAATACGGCACGTCCACCGGCCCCTGTTCCTGGCGCGCACTGGCAAAGTAGTAGAAGGCAAACAGCAGCGCGGTGAACAGCAGGGGGCGCCAGTCGAACACCGGCGTTGGCGGGGATGTTTTCGGTTTCTGGTCGGGCAGGTTCGCAGGCATGGCTATTCCGTCGGTCCGCAATGTGAACGGGGCAGATCAGGGCATGCTAGCGCAACGCCGCCCCCATTTCATCCGGCCAGCCGGGCCCTGCGCAGGCTGGCCGCCTAGTCAGTTCGGACGATTGAATCAGCGCAATCTGAAATCTAGTCTGACCCTGCCCCGCCACAACAACAAGAAAGGATGACCGGGATGACACCCGACCTGCAATCGCAACTGCATGACCTGCTGGACAAGCAGGCCATTCTCGAACTGGTGCACACCTACTGCAACGCGGCCGACCGCCACGATTATGACAAGATGCGTAGCCTGTACCATGAAGACGCCATCGACGATCACGGCGGCTTTTTCCAGGGTCTGGCCATGGATTTCATCGACCAGCTGCCCGCGATTCAGGCGCCGATGGAAATCCTGCATCACAACGTCACCACGGTGAATATCCGGCTGGATGTCGCCGCGCCCGTGCGCAAAGCCGAGGGTGAAATCTACGTGCTGGCCTTCCACAAGGTGCAGACACCGGACGGCCCATTCGATCTGCTGATCGGCGGCCGCTATTTCGACCGTTATGAAAAACGCGAGGGCGCGTGGAAATTTTCCCACCGCGCGGTGCTGGCGGACTGGGTGAATGTGCACAATCCGTCGATTGTGGATCTGCAGCATCCGGTCATCGCCGGCTCGCGCATCGGCAGGCCGGGACTGGATGATCCGTCCTACGATTTCTTTTCGCTGCTGCAACGGGGGCAACGCTGATGGGCCGACTGGATGGAAAAATCGCGCTGGTGACCGGCGCAGGACAAGGGGTGGGCCAGGGCATTGCGCTGGCACTGGCGGATGCAGGTGCGCGCATCGCCGTCACCGGCCGCACGCTGCAGAAACTGGAAACCACCTGCGCCGAGATTCGCCGGCGCGGCGGCGACGCGCTGCCCGTGCAGTGTGACGTGAAAAATCCTGACTCGCTGCAGCAATGCGTGAATACCGTGGTGCAACATTTTGGCGGGCTCAATATTCTGGTGAACAACGCGCAGGAAGTGCCGCTGGGCAAGCTGGAGGATGTCAGCGATGACGCCTTCAACGCCGGCTGGGAATCCGGTCCGCTCGCCACCTTCCGGCTGATGAAGCTGTGCCGTCCACACCTGAAGGGAGGTGGCTGCATCATCAATCTCGCCACGTCGGCGGCGCGGCGCTGGGACATGAGCGGCTACGGCGCCTACGCTGCCGTGAAAGAAGCAATCCGCTCGCTGACCCGGGCGGCCGCCTGCGAATGGGGGGTCGACAATATCCGCTGCAATGCGATTCTGCCGCACGCGAAATCGCCGGGGCTGGAATGGTGGATGAAGGAGCATCCGGCTGAAGCCGCCGCGTTTGTGAAATCGATTCCGCTACGCCGGGTGGGTGATTGCGAGCAGGATATCGGCCGCTTCGTAGTGCTGCTGTGCAGCGAGGAATCCGCCTACATCAATGGCCAGAGCATCGGCGTGGACGGCGGGCAGGCGTTAATCGGCTGAGGCCGTTCAACTCTGCTCGCAGGCCACCAGTTCAAGCAACGCGGTTTCCGACAGCGCACGGCTCATGTAAAAGCCCTGCACTTCATCGCAGCCGTGTTCGCTCAACAGCCGGTACTGGTCCCAGGTTTCCACGCCCTCGGCAATCACGCCCAGCTTTAGGCTTTTGGCAATCGCAATCACGGTCTGCGTCAGTTCGAGCGTGCCGCGATCCATCACGATGTCATCGATGAAAACCTTGTCGATCTTCAGCGTCGTAATCGGGAAGCGACGCAGATAACTCAGCGAGGAATAACCCGTACCGAAATCGTCGATGGCAATGCGGATCTTCGCCTGCTGCAATGCATTCAGCACGGTCAGGCTGTGCTCCACATTTTCCATCAGCGCGCTTTCGGTAATCTCGATTTCCAGTTGTGTCGGATCGATGCCATACCGCTGCACCTGAAACAAAACCCAGTTGGCAAAATCCTGACGCTTGAACTGGTTGGCCGACACATTCACGCCCACCCGCCCCATGCGCACGCCCTGCTGCTGCCACTGCGCCATCTTTTCACACACCTGCTGGAACACCCATTCACCCAACGGAATGATCAGATCCGTGCGCTCGGCCAGCGTGATGAACTCCACCGGTTTCACATCGCCAAACTGCGGATGATCCCAGCGCAGCAATACTTCCACACCGGTCATCACGCCATTGGGCACGCTGTACTGCGGCTGGAAATACAATTCAAAATCTTCATTCACCAGCGCCTTGCGCATGGCGTTTTCCATGATCAGCCGGTCCATCGCGCGCTTGTTCATGATCTCGTCGAAGAACTGGTAATTGTTCTTGCCGGCACGCTTGGCGGCGTACATGGCCGTGTCGGCGCTGCGCAGCAACACTTCGGCTGAATATCCGTGCTGAGGAAACAGCGCAATCCCGATGCTGCACGACGTAAACACTTCGCGGCTGGCAATCATGAATGGCGAGAAGAATTGCGCCAGCACCCGCGACGCCATCTTGATGGCCGCCGCCTCCCCCTGCCCGTCCGGCAGATCGCGCAGGATGATGGCAAACTCGTCGCCCCCCATGCGCGCCACCGTGTCGCCCTCGCCCAGACAATACAGCAGACGTCGCGCCACGCCTTTCAGCAGCTGATCACCGGCGCTGTGGCCCAGTGAATCATTCACCGGCTTAAAGCGGTCCAGATCCAGAAACAGCACTGCCAGCCTGCTCCGGTTCCGCTCGGCCACTTCCACCGCTTCAGCCAGACGATCGTTGAACAAACGCCGGTTCGGCACTTCCGTCAGCGAATCGTAAAACGCCAGCCGGTGAATCTTGCGCTCGTTCTGTTTCTTGTCGGCGATATCCATCAGCACGCCCACATAATGCTGCACTTCATGTTTCAGGTTGTGGGTCTGGCTGAAGCTGATCAGCGCCGGGCGGACATCGCCGTTGGCGCGCGTGTACTCTGTTTCCTCACGCCAGCTGCCGTCCCGCAGCAGCGTCTGCCTAATGCGGCGGAACAGTTCCGGCCCATGCGCATTTTTCCACAGATGCCCGCAATGCAGACCGAGAATCTGCTGCGGCGCATAACCGGTGACTTCGTAGAATGCGGGATTGGCCCGCAGTATGTAACCACCCCGATCGGTGACAAAAATGCCTTCGGAAATGGACTCAAAAATGGCGGAGAACAGTTGCCGTTCGCTTTCCAGCAGTTCGCGGCTGGGAATGAAATCGGCAATACCCAGCGCTCCGATCACCACGCCGTCCTCGTCGAACAGCAGCGAGAACTGGATCGTGGCGGAAATGGACGTGCCGTCGATGGAACACAGCGGCTGCCGCACCACCCGCGTGTCCGGCATGGTGCAGACTTCCAGCTCGCTGTCACCCAGACCGAATTCGCCGAACGCCAGTGCTGCAAAAAAGTCGCGCGATTCCTGTGGCAGAAAATTCAGCTCGCCGCTTTCCAGCAGCGTGGAGGCATCGAATCCCAGCGTGCGGCATTCCTGGCAGACATGAGTCAAACGCAGATTGCGGTCAGTCATCCATACCAGGCGCGAGCCGATCTGCTGCTCGGGCGAAGCCGGCGCGGGATTCTGCACCAGCGACACCAGCCCGCACAGATAATCCTCTGCGCCGTTTTCGCCGCCGTGCAGCGTAATGCTGCTGAGCCAGCCGAAGCGCCAGTAACCGCTTTCGTCGCGAAAACGGAACAGATGACTTTCACAGGATTCGTCGGCCTTGCTGATCACATCCAGCAGATCTTCCTTGATGCTGCGGAACTGCAGCAGCGACGTGGCCGGGCTGTGCATGTACGCCTGATAGAGATCGGCCTCAAGGCTTTCATGCCTGAGCAGGGTGGAAGGTGAAGCGAGATTGGAACAGAGGATGCGCTGGCGACGGCGGTCGGCAATGAACGCATAATGTGGCGATCCATTGCCCGCGTGCTGCTGCTGTGAAAAGGACGAAGTCATGACGTACCCACAATCCATTCTTGTTGTTGTGTGGTGGTGCCGTTCGAACCTGGTCTTGCATGTGCGGTGTGAAATCTTATATCACGGCGCTGCTCTTTTTTCATCCGGCGGCGCCAGGTCATCAGAGTAGTGCACTTTGCCGGCATGGTCTATCAGGATTGCGGACACCCCTGACAGGCGATTGGCCAGTGCCAGACCCTTTTCCACCCCCAGCACAAAAACAGTGGTGGACAGTGCATCGGCTTCTGTGGAAGTGCTGGCCAGAATGGTGGCACTCACCAGTTCGCGCGGCGACTCGCCCTTCTTCGGATCGATGATGTGGTGGTAACGCACGCCGTCTTCCTCGAAATAGCGCTCGTAATCACCTGACGTGGAAATGCAGATATTGTCCAGCGGCAGCGTGATGGCGTGGGTGTCGGCACGGGGATGCCTGATGCCCATCATCCAGGGCCGCCCTCTTCTGTCACCGATCAGCCGGCTGTCACCACCGGCAGTGACGATGCCATTTTTCACACCGGCCTTGAGCAGGATCGCCACCGACGTATCCACCGCATAACCTTTGGCAATGCCGCCCAGATCGATGCGCATGCCTGGGTGCGGAAAGAAAATGGTGTGTTTGCTCGCATCCAGTTGCAGGGCCTTGTAATTGATCAGCGCCAGAGCCGCGCGCCGGTGCGCCTCGTCCGGTTTTACATGCTGGCGGTAATCGAACTGGTGGCCCACCGACGCGAAGGTAATGTCGAACGCACCCCCGCTAATGTCGCTGTAATGATTGGCGCGCACGATCAGCTCGTACAGCTCCGGCGTCACTGCCACCGGTTTCTGCGCGGCGTCGCGATTCACCACAAACAGCTGCGCGGTTTCCTTGTAGGGACTCATCAGTTCGTCGATGCGCCGCATTTCCGCCATCACCTGCTCGATCAGGCGCTGTGCCTGTGCCGCGTCGTCCTGCCAGATTTCCACATAAATGCGCGTGCCCATGATGGCTTCGGTGCGCTGGAACCATTCGGCATGCACCGGCAACGCCAGCAGGCTGAATAGACACAGAATCAGACTGCACAACCGTTTCACCACGGAATCACCGTGCCGTCGTAAGCGATGAATTGTCCGCACTGGTCTTTGGTCAAACCGGCCAGCACGCGCCGCATGCCGCTCACCGACACCGGCGCATCGATCAGACCGTTCGGCCCACCCATGTCGGTGCGCACCCAGCCCGGATGCAGGATCGCCACCTTGATATTCTCCGCCGCCAGATCAATGGCCAGCGATTTCGCCGCCGCATTCAGCGCTGCCTTGGACGAACGATAGATGTAACTGCCGCCGGACGTGTTGTCGCCCATCGAACCCATCTTGCTGCTCAGGATCGCCACCGTGGCCACTTCCGCATTCGCCAGATTCGCCCGCAGCACTTCCACCAGCTTGATCGGCGCAATGGTGTTGGTGTGCAGCACCTGCAGCCAGACCGATTCATCCAGCTTGCCGAAATTGCCCCACCCGCCGGACACGCCGGCGTTGTTGACCAGCAGGTGAATAGGTTGACCGTCGAGGGATTTCGCCAGTTGCAGGCGCGACTGCGCGTCGGTTACATCGAGAGTCTGCAGGGTCAATGTGGCAGGAAATCGGCGGGCCAGATCCTGCAGGGCGCCGGCCTTCTGCAGATCGCGCGCGGTGGCAATCACCCGCTGCCCCGCATCCAGATACTGCCGGGTGAATTCCAGACCAAGGCCACGATTGGCACCAGTGACGAGAATGGTTTTCATGCTGCGCTCCTTGTCGGTTGTACTTGGCAGATCCGGGTCTAATCCGCAAACGGTTGGTACTGCACGCGCACGATTTCAAACGTGGCGGCACCCTTGGGGCGATGCACCAGCACTTCCTCGCCCTCCTGTTTTTTCAGCAATGCCCGTGCCATCGGCGAATCCACGCTGATCCAGCCGCGCTCCACGTCCAGCTCATCGGCACCCACCAGACGGTAGCGTTCCACCGTGCCGGTATCCACTTCTTCAAGCTCCACCCAGGCGCCGAAAAACACGCGGCTCTGGTCAGCGGGTTTCTGGTCCACCGCCTTCACCACTTCCAGCCGCTTCACCAGATAGCGCAGACGGCGATCGATCTCGCGCAGCTGTTTCTTGCGATAGATGTACTCGGCATTTTCGGAACGGTCGCCCTCGGCGGCGGCTTCACTCAG
The DNA here is from genome assembly GCA_964491665.1 of uncultured Moraxellaceae bacterium. Lineage (GTDB taxonomy): Bacteria > Pseudomonadota > Gammaproteobacteria > Pseudomonadales > Ketobacteraceae > Ch67. Next base: position 8,860 of record CAZBII010000100.1, on the reverse strand, counting down.
TGCTTTCACCACTTCGGGACGATGGGTGTCGCTCAGGTAGCGCAGTTCGGCCATCAGTTTGTCGCGGCCTTCGGGCGTGATGTAGGGGGCAGAGGGTTTGGACGGCGGACGGTAGCGGGACATCGCGGCGGCTCTCAGTTCCGGCTGATCAGATCGGGGTTGCTGGACAGTTCCTTCACCATCTTGTACTCGGCCGACAGCACTTTCATCACCGGCCCCTGCTGGCTCATTTCCACTTCGCTGCCCAGCAGAAAATTGAAGGACAGATAGCCGCCCTGTTCGGGAATGCAGTGGGGGAACAGCTGGATCAGGCCGTCGAAATAGTCGCGCGGCGTCACGATGCTGATCTGCAGGACGCCGTCGCGCTGCCGCACCTGGCCAATCTGGCGCACGTTCAGGCTGGCGGCTTCCCGGATCTGCACCACCGCCTGTTTCTCGGCAAGGTGCGACGACTTGCAGCCGCCTTCCAGCTTGGCATTCCAGGCCATGGCGGTCTTGCCGGTTTCAGGGTGGATTTCGAGGGTCTGGGCCAGCTTGAGGGTGCTGACAATCATCTGGATCTGGGCGTCGTAATGCATGATCGAAACGTCTGACTGTTTTTATGGGTGGCGGTGTTGTTGTTCTTGTTGGTTGACCGGTGTCCACTTTAGCACGGCACAGCGGCGGGGTGAGAGCCGGCCTAAAGGTCTTCCAGCCGGAACAGTGCCGGCGCCAGCTGCAGGCCGGGCCGGTAATGATCGATCAGGGCCTGGGCAAACCGCTGCGTGCGCTCCGGCAGACCTTCCCGCAGCCGGCGAAACACTTCCTGCTGCACGTTGCGCTTGAAACCATCCGGATCGAAGGGACCGCCGCCACTGAGATTGTCGGTGCTGACCCGGAAGCGATGCCCGGCCGCCACGTTGAAGATCCACTCCAGCGCCTGGGGTTTGATTTCCAGCTGCTCGAACAGCTGCTGCTGCTCGCGGCTGCGGCCGTCCGGCGCGTACCAGTAGCCGAAGTCCACCTGGGTCCAGCGGGCCGGGCCGGCCACGCACCAGTGGGCGATTTCGTGCAGGGCACTGGTGAAGTAGCCGTGGGCAAAGACGATGCGGTGGAACGGCACTTCGGCATCCGCCGGCAGGTAGACCGGTTCGTGGTCGCCGCGCACCAGACGGGTGTTGTGGCTGGCGGCAAAAGTCTGATCGAACAGGCGAATCAGGTCGTCAGCGTCATGGTTGAGAGGGGTGGACGGCACAGCGGTCTCGGCGCGATTTTCAGGGGTGCCCATGATAAGCTGGCGGGCCTTGTCGCGGCCAGTTCCGAACACCATGTCCCACCACGCCCTCCTCACCGAATTCAAAACCCTGATCCGCCTGGCGCTGCCCATCGTGGTGGCCCAGTTCGCGCAGACCGCCAACGGCTTTGTCGACACGGTGATGGCCGGACAGCTGTCGCCGCAGGATCTGGCCGCCGTGGCGGTGGGCTCCTCCATCTGGGTGCCGGTGTTCCTGTTCGTGGTGGGTGTGATGCAGGGCGTGACGCCGTTTGTGGCTCGCCATCATGGCGCGGGCAATGAGCCGGCCGTGGGCAGCGTGGTGCAGCAGGGACTGTGGCTGGCGCTGCCGCTGGGGTTGCTGGCCTTTGTGCTGCTGCGCTCGGTGGAACCGGTGCTGGCGCTGATGGACGTGCAGCCGGACCTGCGGCCGCTGATTGTCGGCTATCTGGAAGGCGTGTCCTGGGGCATGCCGGCGATCACCCTGTTCCTCGGCCTGCGCTGCATGACCGAAGGCATGTCGTTCACCCGGCCGGTGATGGCGGTCAGCCTGATCGGGCTGGGGGCCAACATTCCCGCCAACTATGCGCTCATGTATGGAAAGCTGGGGCTGCCGGCGCTGGGCGGCGTGGGCTGCGGCTGGGCCACCGGGCTGGTGATGTGGCTGATGCTGGGGCTGATGCTGGCGCATTGCCGGCTGTCGGAGCACTACCGCATCACCGGCTGGTTCCGCGACATCACTGGCCCCCGTCTGCCCCTGCTGCTGCCGCTGGTGAAACTGGGTCTGCCGATCGGACTGGCGATTTTCATCGAAGTGAGCCTGTTCTGCGTGATCGCCCTGTTCATCGCCTCCATCGGCACGCATGTAGTAGCCGGGCACCAGATAGCGCTGAACGTGGCGTCGATGGTGTTCATGATTCCCCTGAGTCTGGCGCTGGCGCTGACGGTGCGGGTGGGCTTCAACCTGGGCCAGGGCAACCTGCCCGGCGTGCACCATGCCCTGCGCGGCGGCATGGCGCTGATCATCCTGCTGGCGCTGGTGAACAGCACCCTGATGGTGGTGTTCCGCGAGCCGATTGCCAGCCTCTACACCGACGACCCGGACGTGATCGCGCTGGCTTCCTCGCTGCTGGTATTTGCTGCGGTGTTCCAGCTCTCCGACGGCCTGCAGGTGGGCGCCAACGGCGTGCTGCGGGGCCTGCACGACACCGCCATCCCCATGCTGCTGACCGTGGTGGCCTACTGGCTGCTGGGTCTGCCGATTGGCTATGTGCTGGGTCTGACCGGCTGGGCCACCCCCTTCCCGCTGGGTGCCCAGGGATTCTGGGTGGGGCTGGTGGTGGGGCTCACGGCGGCGGCCATCCTGCTCAACCTGCGGGTGCGGATGCAGCTGAAAACACTGGCATCCCGCTGAATCTCAATCACAAATCCGGAACTGCCCCGCCACCGCTACTTCAAATTTCCCCTCGCCCGGCCGATAACCTGTCCAGAAAGGTCACTTTTCCAGCGTTCTTAGCGCCAATTGGCATTTTAGAACCAGGTGGTCTTAGATTAATCTTGAGTAAGCAAGTCCATGATGACCGGTGCTGCACATCACCATGAATCACGGGATGTCCGGCCTGGGACAGCGAGGGTAGTCGCATGAAAACGCAGACAACCGCTGATCGCAGCAATGTGATCGACCTCTTCACCCGCCGCCCCATCGACGAAGTGGTGGACCGCGTCATCCGCCTCGCCCCCGAGCTGGACGGGCTGGAAATGCTCTACAGCAACGACACCTCCGGCGACCGCCTCTATTCCCTCAAGGTCGTCTGCTGGGCACTGAAGGAATCCGGCGAAGTGGTCGGCATGGTGCCTTGGCTCAACCAGATTGTTCCCTGCACCGAAATCAACGATCCCCTGAATGGTCACTGGGAAGGCTACCGCGATCCCGGCACCAACGATATTTTCTACACCCCGCCGCGCCACAAGGTGATGGAGCTGGAGCTGGCGGAGCAGTACTACCACCTGGAGCATGTGAAGGATAAGCAGATCGTGCAGGAGATACCCGATTCGATCGGCACGCATGCGGTGCTCACCGACAACGGCTTCCGTTCGTTCATCCTGATTGAGGTGCTGAGCTGGCGTCTGCTGGCGGACGGCACCGTGCAGGCAATGCTGGTGGACGAAGACAAGGTGAAGTCCACGCCGGTGCTGCCCGGCGATCCCTGCCTGTATGTGGCGCAGGACAAGAAAGAGTTCAAGTATTTCTTCCAGCACCGCATCGCCAACAAGATCAAGGAGCAGGACCCGGAAGCGCTGGCGGCGATTTCAATGCTGATTGAGTAGGGAGTTACTTCCTGCAGATCCGTATCCGGTAAACAAACCGCTCGTCTGCCTGCCCGCCATTCTGCACTTCCTGGTGCAGCAGTTCGTGTCCCAGAAACTGGCAGAACTTGGGAATGTCCCGCGTGGTGGACGGGTCGGTGGCAATCACTTCCAGCACGTCACCGCCGGCCAGTTCCCGCACCTTGCCGTGCAGCATCATCACCGGTTCCGGACACAGCAGACCGCTGGCGTCAAAGTGGTGGGTGGGTGTTTCGCTCATATCGTTTAATCCGTTTCCAGTTCAGGTATGCGCCTGCCGAAAGTGTGATGCAAACCGGCGGCTTTTCAACTCAGGACGCCGTAGCCGGAATCTGGTGCCAGGACCGCAACTGCTGCTCCGGCACCTGCCGCAGCCACGGCCGCACCAGCAGCAGCGCCGCCAGACCGATCAGCGCCGCCAGCAGGAAATGCGCGGTGTAACCCAGATACTGCGCGCTGAATCCGCTGATGGCATGACCAATCCCCACCACCACCACCTGCAGGCTGGCCTGCACGGCATAATCCGATCCGGCCTGTTCGTGACGACAGGCATCCATCATCAGGGTGAACAGCGCGGCAGTGGCCATGCCGCCCACGAAATGCTCCAGCCCGTTCACCAGCACGATGCCGGCAATGTCCGGTTTCACCAGCGCCAGCCAGGCATAGCCGCACAGGCTGAGTGACTGCAGCACGCCAAACCACACCAGCGCCCGCACCCGCCCGATCACCTGCACCAGATACCCGCCGACCACCGCTCCGGCAATGCCCGCGCCCATGCCCACACCGCCGCCCACCCAGCCGATCGTCTCCAGATCCCAACCCAGATCCACCAGCAGTGGCTTGCCCATGGCCGAGCCAAACGAATCGCCGACCTTGTACAGCATCATCAGCGCCAGCCAGCCGGTCATGCCCGGTTGCCGCACGAATTTCCACAGCACCACATGGGCGGGACGATGACGGGACTTTTCCGCCGTCTCAATTGCAGGCGCCGGCTCGCGATACAGCAACACCGGAATCGTCGCCAGCAGCAGCACGAACGCCAGCAGTTCAAAACAATGCTGCCAGCCGATCCGGTCCAGAATCACCAGCACCAGACCGCCGCCGAACACCATGCCCACCCGGTAGCCGCCCACCTGGATGCCGTTGGCCAGCCCGCGCTCGCGCGGAGGCAGCGACTGCACGGCGAGCCCATCGGTGGCAATGTCCTGCGTCGCTGCCAGCAGATTCGCCAGCGCCAGCAGCAGAAAGAAATACAGCCAAGTGCCATTTTTCAGTTGTTCCGGGTCCAGCTGCGACAGCGCCAGCAGCACCAGCATGGCGCCGAATTGCAGGGGAATGATCCAGCTTTTGCGCTGCCCGAAACGACGGCTGCCGTAACGATCCACCCACGGCGACCAGAGGAACTTCAGCGACCAGGGCAGCGCCAGCAGCGACACCAGCCCGATCACCTGCAGATCCACGCCATAACTGCGCAGCAGCGCGGGCACCGCATGGCTGAAAAAACCGAACGGCAATCCCTGGGAAAAATACAGGCAGGCCAGCAGGCTCAGTTTGAACAGCACACTGCGTTCCTGCATGGGAATCCCGCCTCAGTCCGCCTTCGGCCCGACAAACACCGTGATTTCCTCACGGTCGTGATACAGCTGACGCGCCGACAGCTGGTATTGAATACCCGCCGCGTCCAGTTCCTCGCGCACCCGGGTCAGAATCAGATCCACTTCCTGCCAGCGCTTTTTCATCGGCAGTTTCAGGTTGAAGATGGCGAAACGGCACCAGCCCTTGGTCAGCCAGCGCTCCATCAGCTCCGCCACCCGCGCCGGCTTTTCCACCATGTCGCACACCAGCCAGTCCACCTGCCGTGGCGGTTTGTAGGCGAAGGCGTCTTCGCGCAGATGGGTGACCTGCCCGCTGTCCATCAGCATCTTGTCCATGGGGCCATTATCGATCGCCGTCACCTGCAGGCCGCGATGCACCAGCTGCCAGGTCCAGCCGCCGGGCGCAGCACCCAGATCCACCGCCTTCTGGAACGGCTTGATGTAAACGCTGCGCAGATGCTCGGGAATCAGCTGCAGCCAGGCTTCCTCCAGCTTGAGTGTGGACCGGCTGGGCGCCGACGGCGGCTGGCGCAGGCGCGGATATCCGGTGGCCCAGGGCGACGCGTTCCGGCGCGGCGTGACACCCACCCAGATGTCATCGCCAGTGACAAAAAACACATGGGCAATCCAGGGCGCCGACTCGGCATTCTTCGCCTGCACCTTCTTCAGCGCGCCGCCGAGGGGCTTTTCCAGTTTGGTCGTGAGGCGCGACAGGCCCTTGCCGTCGTTGGTATCGGGAAAGGTCAGCCAGCAATCGCCAAATGGCGGCGCGCCGGCATAGGCCTGCACGATGGGAGTAATACGGTCACCGGGGGGAAGCTCGGTCAGATGCGCCAGCACCAGCAGCCACTGGCGGGCAAAGATCAGGTCGGCAAAGCGCAGCCGCTGCATCAGCAGTTCCGCGCTATCCGGTTGATGGCCTTCGAAAATCACATAGCCCTGACCGGCCTGGGCGCGGACAAAGCCGTGTACGCCCACAGCGGCGGATTTGACCTGGATTTCAGCGGCAATGTCGGATTCCAGTCCGGCGCGGCAGGTAATGAGCACTTGTTGCATGAAGGAGGACCGGGTATCGGAAAGGAGCGCGCATTCTACCCAAAGCCGCCCGCAACGCCTACTTGCCCCCGCCGCCACCCGTCTACACTTAGCAGATCACCCCCAAGGAAGCTGCGGAAATCATGGACTCCAAACTGAAGGTCATGATCGTCGATGACGACGAAATGACCCAGATGCTGATCAGCAGCATTCTGGGCGACAGCTACATTACCTATTCCGCCAACAGTGGCACCAGTTGCCTGCAGCAGCTGCCCGACCTGCTGCCGGACGTCGTGCTGCTGGACGTGAACATGCCGGAAATGGACGGACTGGATGTGTGTCGCCAGATCCGCAGCGACGAGAAATTCCGTCACATGGCGATCATTTTCGTGTCCGCCTCCGACCGCAAGGACGAAATCATCGCCGGCTATGAAGCAGGCGCCGACGACTACATCATCAAACCGCTGCACCACGATGCCCTGCTGGCCAAGGTGGCGCGCAACGCCACCCTGATCCGTCAGCGCCGGGAGACGGCCCTGCTGCGCTCCGGCCCGCAAACCGGGGACACCCGTTTCACCCAGCCCTATGCGCGCTTTGCCCAGGAGCTGAAATCCTGCACCACACTGAACGCAGTGGCAGAAAAGCTGTTCTCGTTCACCCGTCGCGCCAACATCTCCTGCCGCATGCAGATCAAGCATCACGGGCAGTTCAGCTACTTTGCCGACGACGGCCTGATGCAACCCATCGAGTCCAATCTGCTGGAACAGATGCACGGCCAGGGGCTGGTCTATCCGTTTGGCAAGCGCCTGATCATCAACTTTGAACAGGTGTCCCTGCTGGTGCGCAACATGCCGGAGCAAAATCCGGAATACAGCGCACAGCTGCTGGATTTTCTGATTCATCTGGTGGGTACCTGCGACGTTCACGTTCACCTGCTCCTGCAACTGCAGCAACAGAAGGACATGAGCGAAACCCTCAAATCCGCCGCCGACACGCTGCAGTTCATCCACCAGGAATTCAGCCAGCACAGCAGCCAGGTCAATCAGGTACTGGACAGCGTCGCTCTCGATTTCAACCGCAACCTGGACCAACTGCATCTGACGGATGAACAGGAAGATTTCATGGTCACCCTGATTGACGATCGCATGCGCGAACTGGTGGAACTGAACAATCAAGCGTTGCATATCGAGGAAAACATGCAGGATTTCATCATGAATCTGCTGCAGAAAACACGCTGACTGATGGCGACATAAGCCCGAACAACCACAATTTTCCCTTTACAATCTCACTGTTGCACCGCGCGGACAGATGGTTTAAATAGTCGTGACTTGCAAGTCACACCCCTCTGATCACAGCCGCGAGAACAGCGCATGCCCCGCATTTCCGAAGTAATCGACATGGCCAGGGTTCTGGCCAAAGCCATCAAAGCCAAACCCCTGCCCCGCGACACCAAGCTCTCGATGGGGCTTATGGTTGAACAGAATGCCGCCAAAACGCCGAACGCCATCATGTGCATCTTTGAAGGCAAAACCATTACCTGGGGCCAGTTCAACGCGCTCGCCAACCAGATGGCGCATCAGCTGAAACAGATGGGTGTCAGGAAAGGCGATGTCGTCGCCATCATGATGGACAACCGCATTGAAAACCTCGCTGCCATCACGGGGCTGGCAAAAATCGGCGCCGCCGCCTCAATGCTCAACACCCACCTCACCGATCATCCGCTGGTGCACTGCATCACCTCCATCGACTCCAGAAAAATCATCGTCGGCGAAGAGCTGGTGGACCCCATCAACGACATCCGCAAGGATCTGCCTTTCAGCGACAAGCGCGACTTCCTGTTTGTGCGCGACCAGGGCAAAACCACCTGCCCCGACTGGGCCACCGAATTCCGCCCCGACGATCACTCCCCGAAAAACCTGCCGGAAACGCAGCACATCCAGCTCAAGGATCTGGCCTACTACATCTTCACTTCGGGCACCACCGGTCTGCCGAAAGCATCCGTCATCACCCACGATCGCCACTATCGCATGAGTCTCGGCTTTGGCAGCATCGCACTCGACATGCAGCCCACCGACCGCATCTACGTGTGCCTGCCGCTGTACCATTCCAGCGCCATGTTCATCGGCTTCGGCTCCATCACCTTCGCCGGCGCCTCCATGTTCCTGCGTCGAAAATTTTCCGCCAGCAACCTGCTGGATGAAGCGCGCCAGCACAACACCAACTGCTTTGCCTACATCGGCGAGCTGTGCCGCTACATGCTGCTGCAACCGCCCAAGCCCAACGACGCCGCCAATCCCATCCGCAAATGCGTGGGCAACGGCCTGCGTCCCGACATCTGGATGGAATTCAAAACCCGATTCGGCATCGACAAAATCTGCGAATTCTACGGCGCCAGCGAAGGCAATGCCGGCTGCGTCAACGCTTTCAACAAAGACAAGACCGTCGGCTTCTGCGCGGTCAAACACGCCCTCGTGCAATATGACGTGCTGAACGACGAAATCATCCGCAACAAAAAGGGTTTCTGCGAGAAGGCCAAAAAAGGCGAGCCGGGACTGATGCTGATGGAAATCAACGACAAGGCCGTGTTCGATGGCTACGCCAATCCGGAAGCCACAGCGAAAAAAGTACTCAC
>CAZBII010000099.1:0-16888 GCA_964491665.1 uncultured Moraxellaceae bacterium | reverse complement strand
GTTTTGACATTCACATCTGGGGGCAGGAAGCCAATACACCCTGCGTGATTGGTTAGCCTAAGAGGTATTACCCATGAGCTACGTTTTGCCGGAATTCGACCAGCTTAGGGAGATGGCACAGAACAACCCGGAAGGCCTGGAACAGCTGCGCCGCGAACTGGTGGACCAGTTCATCCAGGGCGCGCCGGAAGCCTATCGCCGCAAGCTGCGCGGCCTGCAGTTCCGGGTGGACATGGAACGCCGTCGCGCCAAAACGCCGATGGCCGCCTGCATAGCCATCTCCGGCATGATGCACGACTCGTTTGACCGTTTACGCCAGGCGCTGAATGAAGCCGCCGGCAATGCAACTTCCACCGTGGGGGGAAGCCGGCACGAAAGCTCGACGGAAGCGCAGGTATTGCCATTCCGCCGCGCCTGAGTACCCGATGCATCTTTTTCGCAGAGCAATAGTGTTTGCCAGGGCCCGATCAGGGCCCTTTTTTTTGCCGGATACAGCCGGTACCGGGTTTGAGCTGCAGCGTTTATACTGCCGTCTCACGCAGCAGATTGGCGCAACCCGATGAAATATTGCAGTCAGTGCGGACAACCGCTCACTCTCAAGATCCCCGCTGGCGACAACCGCGAACGCCATGTCTGCGATCATTGCGGCGCCATCCACTACCAGAATCCCCGCATCATTGCCGGCACCCTGCCCGTTCACGGCGACAGGGTGCTGCTGTGCCGCCGTGCGATCGAACCCCGCCTGGGCTACTGGACCCTGCCCGCCGGCTTCATGGAAAACGGCGAAACCACCGAGCAGGCCGCCGCCCGCGAGACCTTCGAGGAAGCCGAAGCCGAAGTGAACATTCACGGCCTGTACACGGTTTTCAATCTGCCCCACATCAGCCAGGTGTATCTGTTCTTCCGCGCCGACGTGATCGACGGCCGCCACGGCACCGGTACCGAAAGCCTGGAAAGCCGCCTGTTCGAGGAACATGAAATCCCCTGGAAAGAGCTGGCCTTTCCCACCGTGGCCCGCACCCTGCAGTTCTATTTTGCCGACCGCCGCGACGGACAGTTTCCGGTGCGGGTGGAAGACATCACGGCTTATCAGCGCAAGCCATAAGCCCGCCCCCTGTAATAGCTTCATAGCACCGGAAAAGCCGACACCCTGCTGCTAGACTGATCAGTATGTCCTCTGATCTCGTCTGCTTCGGGGTGCAATCTTGGGTTTGCGCGTATTCCTGACCTGGCTGGTGCTATGGCTGTGCCTGCCTGCCGGTGCCCTGGCACTGCCGGCTGCCACGCCCGTGTCGCTGGACGACCTTCCTGCCTTCCAGCGTGTGGATTACCTGTTCCAGCATCTGGAAGACGCCTCCGGCAAACTGACCGTAACCGATCTGCTGGACGACAGCAGCCATTACCCCTTCGAACCCGGCAGCCGCACCGTACTCAACAAGGGTTACAGCAACTCGGCTTTCTGGCTGGCCGGGCACTTTCGCGCGGGCAGCGGACCCGCTGGCGAAAAACAGCTGCGCTATATCGAAATCGATTATTCCCTGCTGGATGACATCCAGTATTACGTGATCACGGATGGCAAGGTGGAGCGGCAGTGGCTGACCGGCGACTCGCGCCCGTTTGCGTCGCGCCCCATAGACCACGCGCGATTCCTGTTCCCGCTGGAGTTGCAGCCGGGGCAGGAAAAAACCGTGCTGTTCCGCATCCAGAGCACCAGTTCGCTGCGCATTCCCCTGTCCATGTGGGACCCGTTCGAGTTCTATCACAGCCAGCGCCTGCACCTGCTGCTGGACGGCCTCTACTACGGCATCCTGTTCCTGATGTTTTTCTACAACCTGTGCCTGCTGATCACGGTGCGGGACATCAGTTACTTCTACTACATCGCCTACACCTTCTCGATCACGCTGTTCCAGCTGGGCATGACCGGCTACGGCTTCGAGTATCTGTGGAATTACCTGCCGGCGGTGAATGGCTTCCTGATTCCCACCGCCATCTGCATGGTGGCCGGCTTCATGCTGATGTTCTGCCAGCGCGTGCTGGACCTGAAGCACAACGCGCCGGGCTCGCACCGCTTTTTCAATGTGCTGGTGGTGGTGCAGATAATCGGTGTGGCGGCCAGCCTGCTGCTGCCGTATCAGTGGGTGATCAAGCCGGTGATCCTGAGTGCGATGCTGGTGTCGTCCGCCACGCTGTACTGCAGCCTGCTGGAAGCGCTCAAAGGCGGGACGACCGCGCGCCTGTTCTTCATTGCCTGGTCGTCCATGCTGATCGGTGCGCTGATTCTGGCGTCGGTGTCGCTGGGCTGGATGCCGGCCAATCTGCTCACCACCAACGCCTTCATGCTGGGTTCCGCCATTGAAGTGACGCTGCTGTCGATCACGCTGGCCGAGCGCCTGAACCAGATCAATCACGAAAAAACCGAGATGGAAAAGGAAGCCAAGCGCGCGCTGGAAATCGTCAACCAGACGCTGCAGGACAACAACCGCATCAAGGACGAATTCCTCGCCACCATCAGCCACGAACTGCGCACACCGATGAACGGTGTGCTGGGCTGTCTCGAACACATCCACGACGAGCCGATTTCCGACAAGGCCAGCCAGTATCTGCATTACGCCGACCGCTCCGCCCGCCACATGATGCTGCTGGTGGACAGCCTGCTCACCTACACGGAACTGCAATCCGGCAAGATCCATTTCGACAACAAGCCGTTTTCCACCAAGGATCTGGTGGCTGGCTCGCGCGCGCTGTTCACTGAACTGGCACAGAAGAAAGGCATTGCGCTGAGTTTCTTCATCGAGGAATCCACGCCGGACATCCTGATCAGCGATTTCAACCGCATCAGCCAGATTCTCAACAACCTGCTCGACAACGCCGTCAAGTTCACCCGCCACGGCAAGGTGGAAGTACGCATTCACGGCGAAATCGCCAACCCGCAGACCGGCGATTTCAATCTGCTGCTGCACGTAAGCGACACCGGCATCGGCATTGCGGACGACAAGCTGTCGCTGATTTTCGAGCGGTTCAGGCAGGTGGATGGCGCCTTCAATCGCGGTTATGGCGGACTGGGCATCGGCCTCGCCGTAATCAAGGCGCTGCTGGACTATCTGCACGGTTCAATTGATGTGGAATCCACGTCCGGCAAGGGCAGTACCTTCACCGTGCATGTGCCCTGCCGCTGCGAGACTGGCCTGGGTGACAATGCCGACAGCGCGCCTACCGTGAATGCCGACAGCAGCAAGGCGGCGCCGGGCCTGCGCGTACTGGTTGTGGAAGACAACGCGGTGAACCAGCTGGTGCTGAAAGGTCTGCTGAAAAAACAGGGCTTTGAAGTGCTGACCGCCGACAACGGCGCGCAGGCGGTGGAGGTCGTAAAAAGCACCGCGCTGGATGCGATCCTGATGGATTGCCAGATGCCGGTGATGGACGGCTTCGAAGCCACCCGCCAGATCCGCGCCCTGCCGCCGGCCCAGAGCCGGATTCCCATTATTGCCGTCACGGCCAATGCCATGTCCCAGGACCGCGAACGCTGCATGCAGGCCGGCATGAACGATTACACCAGCAAACCCATCGACGCCAAGCAGCTCAACAAGAAAATCATCTACTGGGTCAACACATCGTCCAGGTCACAGAAGGCAGGCTAGTGACGATTGATTCCTGTCTATACTGAAATCAAACCAAACCTTTGAAGACATCATTCCCAAACCACATGAACTTCAGACTGTCATTGCGCGGGCGCCTGTTCGCCGGCTTCTTTCTCGTCACCCTGATCTGCACGCTCGCCTTTGCCTGCGCCGCCAGCTATCTGGCCTACCGCTCCGTACAGCAGGGCATCGATACCCAGCTCAATACCGCCACCCAGGCAGTTGCCGGACTGGTGGACAAGGACTACTGGAGCGTGCGCCACCAGAGCGGCGCGGTGAACGAGGAGCAATACCTGACACAGCTGCGCAAGCTGCGGCGCTACACCGACAGTGTCGGACTGGCCTATCTGTATGTGATGCAGGTGGTGGACGGCAAGGTGTACATGGTGCTGGATTCCGCCACCGAAGAAGAAGTGGAAGCCAACGACTACAGCCACTATTTCGAACTCTATCCGGATGCCAGCGATTCCGTCCTGCAGGCCGACCGCACCCGCGAACCCCAGATCGATGAATACACCGACCGCTGGGGGACTTTCCGCTCGCTGTTCCTGCCGGTGCAGATCGGCGACCAGCGTTTTGTCGTCGGCTCCGACATCACCACCGACGCCATCAACCAGGTGCTGCGGGACAACATCCAGCTGTATGTCCTGATGGCGCTGGGCATGTTTGTGCTGGGCACGCTGCTGGCCACCTGGCTGTCGCGCATGATCGCGCGCCCGCTGCAGGAAATGATGGCAATGACGCGCGAAGTTTCCGAGCGGCGCGATCTCACCCGCACCATTGTCGCCAGCGGCCAGGATGAAATGTCCGCCGCCATCAATGGCCTCAACCAGCTGGTGGCGTTTTTCCGCGACACGCTGCAACTGGTGCGCAGCGAAGTGGGCAACAGCGAGAATCTGGCGGGCAATCTGCAGCAGATCTCGCGCACCTGGCTGCAGCGGTTCGAACAGAGCGTCGCGAAGCTGGCCACCATCACCGCGCAGGCCAGCGCGATTCATGCCGATACGGAGCAGGCATCGGCGCTGGTGACACAAACCCAGGCCGGCATGAAAGGGGCGATGGAGGAACTGCAACGCACCCGGCAGGCACTGGAGCAGATGAGCGCCGGAGTGGAAGGCAACGCCCGCAGCGGTGCCGATCTGGCGCAGCAACTGGCCTCGCTGAACCAGCAGGCCAACGACATCAGTTCGATTCTGGTCGTCATCAAGCAGATTGCGGAACAGACCAATCTGCTGGCGCTGAATGCCGCCATCGAAGCCGCCCGCGCCGGCGAACAGGGCCGTGGCTTTGCCGTGGTGGCCGACGAGGTACGCAAGCTGGCGATCGAAACGCAGGAAACCCTGGGCCGCACCAACGATGGCGTGCAACGCATCATCACCAGTATCAACGATGCGGCGCGTCACACCGAAAGCAACGCCCAGACCGCGCGCCACATGGCCACGCTTTCCAGCACCGCCGTCAGCAGTGTCGCCGACATTTCCAGCCACATCGCCGGACTGGTGGATGTGGTGAACCATGCCTTCGGTTCAACACATGCCGTCAAGGAAGCCGTGCAGGGTATCAACACCGACATCGGCGCCATGAGCGACATGATTCAGGACAGCGCCAGCAAAGCCCGCGAACTGGGCGACGCCTCCAGCCAGCTCACCCGCCAGTCCGATCAGCTGAAACAGAAGCTGGAACAGTTCCGGATCTGAAAGAAAGGTTCAGAAGCGTTCCAGCTTCCACACATCGAAAGCCGGTTCTTCATAGGGATGGGATTGCCGCAGTGCAGCCACTGCCGCGGCAATCAGATGATCTTCACAGACCAGTTCGACACGATATTCCGCCACGGTTTCCACCACACCCTGCTGACCGATAAACGGATTGGAACCGGCCAGCGCGCGGAATTGCCCCGTGCCCGACACCTCCCAGCAACAGCTGTCGTAGTTGCCGATGCGGCCGGCGCCGGTGGCGAAAATGGCGGCCTTCACTTTCTCCCGGTACTCCGCCGGCACAAAAAATGCGAGTTTGTACATTGAACCCTCCCCTGATTCCCGCAGCCTTGTGGATACGCCAGCTGCATCACGACTATCAAACTGGTGCAAAAAATCGTTAAATGCAGCGGCGACGCACGCAGACGTGCACGCGCGGCGGCATCTGTCCGAGCAAAACGCCCGCTGCAATGGACTGGCACCCATCCTGCACAGCAGATTTCACCCTCACCCACTCACAGGGACACTTCAGTGACACAACTGCATTTCATCGGCGGCGAAAAAGGCGGCGTCGGCAAATCCGTCATGGCGCGGGTTCTGGCGCAATACCACGTGGATCGCGGCATTCCGTTCACCGGTTTTGACACCGACCGCTCCCACGGCACCTTCTCGCGTTTTTATGGTGAATTCGCCCACCCGGTCGTGGTGGATCAATACGAAAGCCTGGACCAGATCATCGAAGCCGCTGCCGCCGAACCCGCACGGCGCATTCTGGTGGATCTGGCAGCACAGACATTCCCGTTCCTGCACCGCTGGATCGACGATTGCGCGCTGTTTGAATTGCTGGCGGATCTCGGCTTCAGCGCCACCTTCTGGCACATCATGGACGACGGCAAGGACTCCATCCAGTTGCTGGGCAAACTGCTGGACCGCTACGGCGAGCAGGCGTCCTGTGTGCTGGTGGAAAATTTTGGCCGGGGCTCGGATTTCAGCGACGTGGAAAAATCAGCACCGTTCCAGCGTGCCCGCGCACTGGGCGCCCAGGTGATCCAGCTGGCCAAGCTGCACGATGCCGCCATGCACAAGATCGACATGACCGATGCCAGCTTCTGGGCCGCCACCCACAACAAGGAACTGTTGAGCATGCCCGACCGCATGCGGGTGAAAGTGTGGCTGAACCGCGCCTACGACCAGCTGGAAAAAGTGCTGCCGGCGGCGACAAAAGCCGAACAGGGCGAAGTGGAAGCTGGCTGATCACCTGCACTGATCGTCACATCTGAAACGGCGAATTCCAGCCGGCGTCTGCGCACTGCAAAACGCTGGCTGGCATAACGACTGGATCAATCAGCCTACCCACTTACGTGCGTTGCGGAACATGCGCAGCCACACACCGTCTTCACCCCAGCTTTTCGGGTGCCAGGAATTCTGCACGGTGCGATACACGCGCTCCGGATGCGGCATCATGATGGTGACGCGGCCGTCGGCATTGCACAGACCGGTAATACCCTGCGGCGTGCCATTGGGGTTGGCCGGGTAGGTTTCAGTGACATTGCCCCAGTTGTCGACATAACGCAGCGCAATGCCACTGGCCTGCACGGCAGAGCTGATCTGCGCCGCCGACGCAAATTCCGCACGACCCTCACCATGCGCCACTGCAATCGGCAGACGGGAACCTTCCATGCCCTGCAGCAGGATCGAATTGGATTTCTGCACTTCCACCGTACAGACGCGCGCCTCGAACCGCTCCGACTGGTTGCGCACGAAGTGCGGCCAGTAACCGGCGCCCGGCACCAGCTCATGCAGGTTCGACATCATCTGGCAACCGTTGCACACGCCCAGCGCGAACGCATCCTGGCGCTGGAAAAACGCGGTGAACTGCTCGCGCGCCGCCGCATTGAACAGAATGGATTTGGCCCAGCCTTCACCCGCACCCAGCACGTCGCCGTAAGAAAAACCACCGCACGCCACCAGCCCCTTGAACTGGGCCAGCGTGACGCGGCCCGACAGGATGTCACTCATGTGCACGTCCACCGGCGTGAAGCCGGCCTTGTGAAACGCGCCGGCCATTTCCACATGCCCGTTCACGCCCTGCTCCCGCAGGATCGCCACACGCGGACGCACACCGGTATTGATCATGGGCGCCGCGATATTGTCCTGCGGATCGAACGTCAGCAGCGGGCTGATGCCCGGATCATCGGCGCGCGCGATCTGGTCGAATTCCTGCTGTGCGCATTCGCTGTTGTCGCGCAGGGACTGGATGCGGAAACTGGTTTCCGCCCACGCCTGCTCCAGCGCGATGCGGGACTCGCTCAGCAGAATGTTGTCGCGGGAATGGATTTCGATCTGGCCGCTGTTGTTCAGCGTGCCGATGTCATGCACCGCCAGACCGGCCTGCTGCAACTGCTGCGCAATGTCGCGGGCATCGGCGGCACGCACCTGGATCACGGCACCCAGCTCTTCATTGAACAGGGCGGGAATCGCGTCACCCAGCGCGGAAATATCCACCGTGACACCAGTGTGCGCGGCAAACGCCATTTCACACACGGTTGCCAGCAGACCGCCATCGGAACGATCGTGGTAGGCCAGCAGTTTGTCGTCGTGCAGCAGATCCTGGATCTGGTTGAAGAAAGCTTTCAGCTGCGACGCACTTTCCACGTCGGCACAGGCATCGCCCAGCTGGTTGTACACCTGCGCCAGCGCGGTGGCACCCAGACGGTTTTTGCCGTTGCCCAGATCGATCAGCAGCAGACGGGTCAGCCCCGCATCGTGCTGCAACTGCGGCGTCACCGTCTTGCGCACATCCAGCACCGGCGCGAACGCCGAGATGATCAGCGACAGCGGCGCCGTCACGGATTTTTTCTCGCTGCCGTCCTGCCACTGGGTGCGCATGGACATGGAATCCTTGCCCACCGGAATGGTAATGCCCAGCGCCGGACACAGCTCCATGCCCACTGCCTTCACCGTGTCGAACAGCGCCTGATCCTCACCGGGATGGCCTGCCGCGCACATCCAGTTGGCCGACAGCCGCACATCTTCCAGCTTGCGAATGCGTGCCGCCGCGATATTGGTAATCGCCTCGCCCACCGCCATGCGGCCAGACGCCGGCGCATCAATCAGCGCCGCCGGCGTGCGCTCGCCCAACGCCATGGCCTCGCCGGTGAACACATCCAGCGTGGTGGTGGTCACCGCCAGATCCGACACCGGCACCTGCCACGGCCCCACCATCTGGTCGCGCGTCACCAGACCGGTTACCGTGCGATCGCCAATGGTAATCAGGAATTTCTTGCTGGCCACCGCCGGCAGACGCAGCACGCGATAGGCCGCTTCCGTCACGTCGATGTTGTCAGTGGCAACTGGCTTCTGCGCCACCGATTTGCGCGCAAACTCGCGCAGCATTTTCGGCGGCTTGCCGAACAACACCGACATCGGCAGATCCACCGGCTTGTTGCCGAAATGGTCGTCGTGCAGCTCCAGATGCATGGCTTCTGTCGCTTCACCAATCACCGCGTACGGGCAGCGCTCGCGCCTGCAGATGGCATCGAAAATTTCCAGATCCTGCGGCGCCACCGCCAGTACATAGCGTTCCTGCGATTCGTTGCACCAGATCGCCAGCGGCGACATGCCGGGCTCGTCGTTGGGCACGTCGCGCAGTTCGAATTTGCCGCCACGCTCGCCATCTTTCACCAGCTCCGGCATCGCGTTCGACAGACCGCCCGCGCCCACGTCGTGAATAAAGGAAATCGGATTCGCATCGCCCAGCTGCCAGCACTGGTCGATCACTTCCTGACAGCGGCGCTCGATCTCGGCGTTGTCACGCTGCACCGAGGCAAAATCCAGATCTTCCGCGCTGGCACCGGTCGCCATCGACGACGCCGCACCACCGCCCAGACCGATCTGCATCGCCGGGCCACCCAGCACGATCAGCTTCGCGCCCACCGGGATTTCACCCTTCTCCACATGCTCCGCGCGAATGTTGCCGTAACCGCCGGCGATCATGATCGGCTTGTGATAACCGCGCACTTCCGCGCCGTTCACCGTCGCCACCTGCTGCTCGTACGTGCGGAAATAACCGTTCAGGTTCGGACGACCAAATTCGTTGTTGAACGCCGCGCCACCCAGCGGACCTTCGATCATGATGTCCAGCGGCGACACGATGCGACCGGGCTTGCCATACGGCTGCTCCCACGGCTGCACATGGCCGGGAATGTTCAGGTTGGAAACAGTAAAGCCGGTCAGACCCGCCTTCGGCTTGGAACCACGCCCGGTAGCACCCTCGTCACGAATTTCGCCGCCGGCACCGGTGGCCGCGCCGGGGAACGGCGCAATCGCAGTGGGATGGTTGTGGGTTTCCACCTTCATCAGGATATGCACGGGCTCCTGATTGAATTCATATTCTTTGGAAACCGGATTGGGAAAGAAGCGCCCGGCTTCAAAACCTTCGATCACCGCCGCGTTGTCCTTGTACGCCGACAGCACGCCCTCGCCGCCCTTGGCGTAGGTATTCTTGATCATCTTGAACAGGGAATGGCTTTGCGCTTCGCCGTCGATCACCCAGTCGGCGTTGAAAATCTTGTGGCGGCAATGTTCCGAGTTGGCCTGCGCGAACATCATCAGTTCCACGTCGGTCGGGTTGCGCTGCAGCTCGGTGAAGCTCGCCACCAGATAGTCGATCTCGTCTTCCGCCAGCGCAAGGCCCAGCGTCTTGTTCGCCGTGGCCAGCGCCGCACGACCGCCGCCCAGAATGTCCACCGTGGTCAGCGGACGCGGATCTTCCACCCGGAACAGGCAGGAGGCGTCATTCAGATCGGTGAGGACCGCTTCCACCATGCGGTCATGCAACCGCGCCGCCAGGTCCTGCAGCCGGGAAGCATCCAGACTGGCCGCCGCCTGAATGTAGTAGGCAATGCCGCGCTCCAGCCGCTTCACCTGCGCCAGACCGCAGTTGTGCGCAATGTCGGTAGCCTTCGACGACCAGGGCGAAATGGTGCCCGGACGCGGCACCACCAGCAGCAGCTGGCCGCGGGGTTCTTCCACCGCCTGGGTCGGGCCATAGCGCAGGATCGATTCCAGCACCTGCTGCTCGCCCGCACTCAGCGCCTCGCCCACTTCGGCAAAATGCATGAATTCCGCATAAAGGCCGGACACGGCGGGCACAGCGGACTGCAGGTCAGCCAGCAAGCGGGTTCGACGGAAAGTGGACAGGGCGGGGGCACCACGGAGTTGCAGCATGAGGGTCTCGGGTCGCTGGGGATTGAAGGGCGGCCATTATAAAGGATCGCACCGGGGGGAAAAAGAACGGCGGACCCGTTTGCCGGGTCCGCCGCTCCTGAGGATCAGCGCCGAATGGAATCCGCTGGCACTCAGCTGACAAAGCGGTTGATGATCTGCTCCAGTTCCTGCGCGCTGCTTTCGATTTCCTGCTTCAGCCGGCCCAGTTCGTGGGTGCGACTGCTGCCCTTGCTGGAGGCATCGCTCATCCGGCGCAGGCCCTTGCTGATGGATTCCGCGGCGGCGGTCTGCTGCTCGACAGCTGCGGCAATCTGTTCATTCATCTGGCTGATGGAACCGATGGCGCCGGTAATGGCCTGCAGCGATTCCCCCGCCTTCGACGCCTGCTCCACGCTCAGTTCTGCCTGACGCCGGCCCTGTGCCATCACGCTCACGGCATTCTTGGAGCCTTCCTGCAAGCGCGCAATCATGTTGTTGATTTCCTTCGTAGCTTCCTGGGTACGCTGGGCCAGGGTACGCACTTCATCCGCCACCACCGCAAACCCGCGCCCCTGTTCGCCCGCCCGCGCCGCCTCGATAGCCGCGTTCAGTGCCAGCAGGTTGGTCTGGTCGGCAATTCCACGGATCACTTCCAGGATCGCGCCGATAGCATCGGAATCCGCCTCCAGCTTCTGGATCGCCGTGGCCGCCCGCTCCACTTCACCGGCCAGCGAGTGGATGGAACTGGTTACGCTGTTCACCACTTTCTGGCCGCTGTCCGCTTCCTGGCTGGCATCCTTGGCGGCCTGTGCCGCCGTGGCCGCATTCTGCGCCGCATCATGCACTGCGGCGGTCATCGACGACACCACTTCCAGCACTTCACGGGTATCGGATTCCAGCCCGCTGTCGCTGCCGGAGGAAATCTTGCTCAACTCCCGGCTCATCACCTTGATCCGGTCCAGGTTGCCGGACACGCCTTCAAACACATTCTGGAAACTGCCCAGCAGCCGGTTCAGCGCCTGATTCAGCGGCCGCGATTCCATTTCCGGCAACCGCTCCGACAAACGCCGCTCACCCCGCGCCAGTGCCTCGACAAACCGCACATCATCCGCTGCGCCAGCGCCTTCATTCAGCATCATGGCCGCAATTGCCGACGCCGCCAGTGCGAGCACCAGACCCACCAGAATCCGGGTGCCTGCGCCTTCCGCGCCACTCACCGCCCACACCAGAAAGCCAAACTGCACCGCACCCGCCACCGCCAGTGCCGCTACTACTTTTCCCTTGGCAGCCATGGATCAACCTCCCGGTTCGCCACGCAAAACAGCCGAAAAAGGGCGCACAGAACCCGCACTTGCCGGCCTGGCGCCACCCGTCAGATAAGCGTAGGCAAGGGGTCTGGATGCTGCAAAGATTCATCAAATGTGACAAAAGCCACAGCTAAATAACTGATTACTATATATAAAGCCCTTGTTATGTCCGGAAAAGGGCCGTTTAGGTCGACAAACCTAACCTTCAGCCGGTATAATCCGGTCAAATTTTAGACAATCTTGTGTTCCCGCTGTGACAGAGTACCGTCGCCCCAGGCTCACAAAATTTCGGATAGCGCTCAGGCTTCATCAAAAAATTGCGTCTGTTTTAACGAGCGTTATCCGGCATGGATGGATTAGGTCAGATCCGGAACACCGGGCTGGCCGGATCGATAGGAAATTGCCAGGCGCCTACTTGCTTATGTCTATTATTCGATGGCTAACCCGAACCGCTCTGCGGGGTCTCATGTTGGCCGGCTTTGTTCTCACGCCGGCCTGCCAACCCGCACTGCCCTTGCTGGATCAAGTGAAACAGCAGGGGGAACTGGTTGTGGCCACCCGAACCGGCCCCACCACCTACTATCGCCAGCTGGACCGGGAAACCGGTTTTGAATTCGAACTGGCCAAATCCTTTGCCGATTATCTGGGCGTAAAAATGCGCGTCGTGGCCTATGACGACCTGGGCCAGCTGCTGGAAGCCGTGCGCACGGGCGAGGTCCACATGGCCGCCGCCGGTCTGACGGTCACACCGGAACGCAGCCGCCAGTTCCGCTTCACATCGCCCTACGAGCAGATTTCACAGGATGTCATTTTCAAATCCGGCACCGCCAAGCCAGCCGGCATTGACGATCTGTACCAGCGCAAACTGGTAGTCCTCGCCGAAAGCAGCCATTCCGAATACCTGAAACAGCTCCAGCTCACCCACCCGGACCTGCAGTGGGAAGAAAAGACCAATGCCTCGGCCCTGACCCTGCTCAATCTGGTCAACGACGGCCAGGCCGATGTCGCCGTGGTGGATTCCACCGTCTTCCAGACCTACCGCCCCCTGTTCCCCGAATTGCAGCAGGCCTTCTCCATCAAGGAAACCGAGCCCCTGTCCTGGGCCTTCCAGGCCACCGCCGACGATTCGCTCTTCAACATGGCCGAACTGTTCTTCAACCAGCAGAATGAAAACGGTGCCCTGGAAGAACTGCGCGAGCGCTTTTTTGGCCACCGCGATTTCGATTATGTGGGCGCCCGCACCTTCCTGACCCACCTGGATACCCGGCTGGAGCAGTATGAATCCGAGTTCCGCGCGGCAGCAGATGAAGTGGGGCTCGACTGGCGCCTGCTGGCTGCCATCGGCTACCAGGAGTCCCTGTGGAATCCCAATGCGATCTCGCCCACCGGTGTGCAGGGCCTGATGATGCTGACCCAGCAGACGGCCACCGAGATGGGTGTCACCAACCGCCGCAACGCCGGCCAGAGCATCCGGGCGGGCGCACGCTATTTCAAGAAACTGTATGAAAAACTGCCAGCAGACGTGCACGAGCCGGACCGCACCTGGTTCGCCCTGGCAGCCTACAACGTGGGTTACGGCCACCTGCTGGATGCCCGGCGTCTGGCCCGGCAGGCCGGCGAGAATCCCAATGACTGGCTCACCATCAAGGACAAGCTGCCCCTGCTGGTGCGGGAAGAGTATTTCAGCAAGGCCCGGCATGGCTTTGCCCGTGCCGGTGCCCAGTCTGTCATTTATGTGCGCAACATCCGCCGCTATTATGACGCCCTGGTCTGGGCCACCGAGCGCGACAACGAACGTTTCGTTCCCACTCCGCAGAACATGGTGGCCAACCGGATTGCCCTGGTGCACTGACCCGGTCCTTTACCATTGATCCAGCAAGGAATGCGCCCTGCGCCTTTAGACATGACTGCACAATCCGCAGCCACTGCCCGCCCGACGATCCTGAACTACCTGCCCTGGATACTGGCCACCGGCCTGATCCTGTTGGCCTTCCTGTTCCAGTACACCAGCATTGGCAGCATAACGGTACCGGCGGAAGAGGATTTCTACCGGGATCTGGGCGCCGCCAATGCCATGCTGGACGGCCTGTCGAGCGCCGACCCCAATCTGGCCGGTGAAGTGCGCTGGTACAATCCGCTGACGCCGGCCGTCGTTGCGCTTGCCAGCCAGCTGACCGGCATCAGCACGTTTGACCTGTACACGCACAGCGGCCCGCTGCTGAACCTGCTGGCGCCCATTTTTCTGTTTCTGCTGGTTGCCCGCCTTCATTCGCCATGGGCCGCCTGTTTCGCCCTGGCGGCCTATCTGTTTCTGGGCCATCACGCTTACCTGTCGTCACGATACGCCACCTATTCCCCCTGGCTCTGGCCGTTCAACTTCACCCAGGCTCTCGCTTTTCTCACGCTGCTCGCACTGCAGGCGGCCTGCGTCCGTGAGCGCTGGACCCATTTTGTCTTCGCCGGGCTGCTGCTGGGCCTCACCTTTCTGAGCCATACGGCACCGGCCGCCCTCATTGCCTTGGCGACCGCACTGCTTTGCGGATGGCAAGCCCTGACCGGTCGCTGGTCATGGCAACAGGCCGGGTGGCGGCTGATGGCGGTTGGCGTTCCGTCATTGCTGGTGTCTCTGGCCCTTCTCTGGCCCATCTACACCACCTACCGGTTTCACATGCTGAATCCGGCACCCGCCAACTTTACCGGGCTATTCAAGAATGAAGTGGTGGAAATGCTGCTGACATGGAAGAACCTTGTGGCCATTCCGGCGCTGCTCGGTATCTTCGGGGTGGTGCTGCTGCGACGCTCCGGAAGCGAGAGACTCCCGCTCTTCATGGCATTCAGCGCCACCGCCGGCGCCCTGTTCCTGTACGGCATGGCTGTCGATATCCTGCGGGGCAAAGGCTGGGCAAACCTGCCACTGCTGGTACCCACTTTCCACTTTCACATTTACCTCACCCTGTGCCTGAACGTCGCCTTTGGCATCGGCGCGGTCTGGCTGCTGGGACAGATCCCCCGGAAGAAGCTGCAGCCCGTGGTCATGACGCTGGTTCTGGCAGGAATGGTGGGCCTCGCCTGGCCTGGCTACAGCCAGAACCGGGACACCCAGCAATATGTGCGCAA
Source organism: uncultured Moraxellaceae bacterium (assembly GCA_964491665.1). Taxonomy (GTDB): domain Bacteria; phylum Pseudomonadota; class Gammaproteobacteria; order Pseudomonadales; family Ketobacteraceae; genus Ch67. The sequence continues at coordinate 1,924 of CAZBII010000099.1, read as the reverse complement.
TGCCGCCACGCTGGCCAGCCAGACAGAACTCCGGGAACTGTATGACTGGTGTCGCAATGCCACCCGGCCCGAGGACGTTATTTTGGCCGACGACCATTACGGGCAGTACAGCATTGGCGCATCCGGGCGCAAGGTGGTGGTGCTGGAACCGATCTTTACCAGCCCGTATGTGGATCTGGAGGCGCGGCAGCGCGACCGCAAGGCCCTGTACGAAGCGATTCGCACTGGCGATGAAACCACCTTCAATGTCTTGATGGACCGTTATGGCATCACTTACGTCCTGACGGGTCCCACCGCCTATCTGTCCGGCCTGTACGTGAAAGAGACTGTCGACACCCGGACAGTTGGCGTTAGCGGTCTCGAGGTTGTGCGTTCATTTGGCCCGGCAACACTCTACCGGCGCATCAGGCCATGATTCATGATCAAGCCGGGGACACGGAATCCAGACAACCTCCCCTGGAACGGTTCGTGATTTTTTCACCCGGCCAAGCGGGCGCCTTCACTTCTCCGTTCATCGCCGCGGCTGATATACTCAAAGCCTGTTAGGAACGCCGCAAGAACACGGAATTGATGACCCGCATGGCATCAGGCTGTGCGGATTCGCCTATTCTTGTCTATTCACAGAACCAGAAATTCTCTGCTTTTTGCCAGCCGCCGCCAGGAACCTGAGACGTTTGTCTGTTCCGGCGACTTCACAAGGACATACGGATGGGGCCTGTAACCAGTGGCAAGTTATCTTCTTGAAGCAATCCGGCAGCAGGTCGCGCAGCACCCGACCGCCATCGCGGTGAAGGATGGCGACCGCGCCATTACCTATCACCAGCTGGACCAGGACAGCGCCCAGCTGGCCGCCGTGCTGAAAAGCCAGGGCGTGGGTCGCGACAGCATCGTGGGCATCTACATCGAGCGCTCCTATGAAATGGTGCTGGCGGTGCTGTCCATCATGCGCGCCGGTGGCTGCTATCTGCCGCTCGACACCGCCTATCCGCAGGATCGCATCCAGTACATGCTGAAGGACGCGCGGGCCGCCAGCGTGATTTCCCTGTCGCGGATGGATCGCTCGGCGCTGGCCTTCGACGGCCCCATCCTGCTGCTGGATCAGGTGCTGGCCCAGCCCGCCCCCGCCGCTGACCTGACCGACCACATCCAGCCACTCGATCTGGCCTATATCATTTATACCTCCGGCTCCACCGGCCTGCCCAAGGGCGTGGCCATGATCCATCAGCCGGTGGAACACCTGATGCGCTGGCAGCTGCCCGACTGCAAGCTGCCGCAGGGCGCCGCCACCCTGCAGTTCGCGCCACTGAGCTTCGACGTTTCCTTCCAGGAAATTTTTGCCACCTTCTGCAGCGGCGGCAAGCTGGTGATCATCCAGGACGACCAGCGCCTGAACGGCGGCGAGCTGCTGAAATTCATCGAGCAGGAGCAGATCAACCGCCTGTTCCTGCCGTTCGTGGCGCTGCAATTCCTGGCCGAGGCCGCAGTGCAGTTCCAGCGTTTTCCCTCCAGCCTGAAGGAAGTGATCACCGCCGGCGAAGCCCTGCAGGTGAACAAATACATCCGACGCCTGTTTGCGGAACTGCCCGGTTCGCGCCTGCAGAACCAGTACGGCCCGTCGGAAAGCCATGTGGTGACGGCCTTTGACCTGACCGGCGATGTCGAGCAGTGGCCGGCCCTGCCCTCGATCGGCGCCGCGCTGCCCCACGTGCAATGCCTGATCCTGGACGAGCAGCTCCAGCCGGTGAAGCCCGGCGAGGAAGGCGAGCTGTATCTGGGCGGCGAGTCGCTGGCGCGGGGCTACCTGCACAAACCGGAACTCACCGCCGAGCGCTTCATCACCATCAACGGCCAGCGCGTGTACAAGACCGGCGATCTGGCGCGGCAGCCGGCCGGTTCCGCCAACATCGATTATCTGGGCCGCAAG
>CAZBII010000098.1:0-16967 GCA_964491665.1 uncultured Moraxellaceae bacterium | reverse complement strand
CTGCTGCCGCAACAGGGACGCGTAAAGATTCTGCAAACGGAATTGCAACGTCTGAGTGGCCGTGCCCGTGACCGTTTTCGCGCGCAGCATATCGGTCTGGTGTTCCAGCAATTCAACCTGATTCCCTATCTGGATGTGGAAACCAATATTCTGCTGGGCGCGCACTTCAATCCGGCACGGCGTGCTGCCAGCCTGTCGCCGGCCGCGCTGCTGGAGCGACTCGCACTGCCCGCGACGCTGCTGCACCAGCCGGCCAGCCAGCTCAGCGTGGGCCAGCAGCAACGGGTTGCCGTCGCCCGCGCACTCATCAATGCACCGGCGCTGATCATCGCCGACGAACCGACGTCCGCACTCGACAGCGATACGCGCGACGCCTTTATCCGTCTGCTGCTGGACTGTGCCGGTGCACAGAACAGCACGCTGATTTTCGTCAGTCACGACCGCACGCTGGCGCCCTATTTCACGCGCCACGAACAACTGGCGCAACTCAATCAGGCCACGTCAGTGCAGGAGTCGACGCATGCTGTTTAAACTGGCCCGGGCCAGCCTGCTCAACCGCAAACTTACGGTGCTGCTGACGCTGCTGTCGATTGCCGTCAGCGTCGGCGTGCTGCTGGGCGTCGAACATATCCGCCAGGAAGCACGCCACAGTTTCAGCAAGACAGTGTCCGGCGTGGACCTGATCGTCGGCGCGCGTACCAGCCCGGTGAATCTGTTGCTGTACTCGGTGTTCCGCATTGGCAACGCCACCCGCAATATCGACTGGCAAACCTACCAGGACATCGCGCAGCAGCCGCAGGTGGCCTGGACCGTTCCCATCTCGCTGGGCGATTCCCACCGTGGTTTTCGCGTCATGGGTACCAGCACGGATTACTTCACCCACTTCCGTTTCGGCAACAAACAGCCGCTGCAATTTCAGTCCGGCAAAGCCTTTGACGATCTGTTCGACGCCGTGATCGGCGCCGATGTCGCGCGCAAACTGCATTACCGCATCGGCCAGAAAATCGTGCTGGCACACGGCCTGCGTGCCACCCATTTCAGTCAGCACGATGACAAGCCGTTTGTGGTTGCCGGCATTCTGGAACCCACCGGCACACCGGTAGACCAGACCGTGCATGTCAGCCTCGAAGCCATCGAAGCAATTCATGTGGACTGGCAGCACGGCATGCGGCTGCCGGGACATCAGATTTCGGCAGAAGCCGCACGCGCGCTGACGCTGCAACCGAAATCCATCACGGCGTTCATGGTGGGACTGAAATCGCGCATGGCCACTTTCTCGGTGCAACGCAGCATCAACGAATATCCCCAGGAAGCCTTGCTGGCCGTACTGCCCGGCGTGGCACTGACCGAGCTTTGGCAAATGCTGGGCATGGCGGAACAGGCGCTGGCCCTGGTGTCGGTGCTGGTGCTGGTGGCATCGCTGCTGGGCATGACCACCTTGCTGCTGGCCTCCATGCGCGAGCGGCAGCGGGAAATGGCTATCCTGCGGGCACTGGGCGCGCATCCGGCTTTTTTGTTTCTGCTGATCGAGATGGAAGCGCTGCTGATCACACTGCTGGGATTTGTTCTTGGAGCGCTACTGCTGCAGGCAGGACTGCTGGCCAGCCACCGCTGGATCAGTCTGGAGTATGGTCTGTTCATCAGTCCCGACCTGCTGAACCAGTCAACACTGGTATTGCTGGCGGTGGTGCTGGGCCTGGCTGCCCTGCTGGCCCTGCTGCCCGCCGCGCTGGCTTACAGGCAGTCCCTGCAACAGGGCCTGACACCCCGCCTGTAAAATCACCGGGAAAAAAACCTCGCAAATCAAGCGACCGCTGCCGGAATCACCGTCCGGCGGCTGGCCAATTGCATCCCCCGGCGCCTCTACTATGCTTTTTTTCAGACCCCCTCACACTCAGGAGCACACCCATGTACAGGATGTTGATTGCTGCCATCGCCGCATTGCTTGCCTTTACCACTCTCCCCAGCCACGCCGAACTCAGCCAGGCCGAATTGCAGGAAGTTCTGAAACCGCGCATCGATGGCCTGATGTTTCTCACCAAGAACGCCATGATTCTCGACGCCATCCGTGAACAGAACCGCGCCGACGCCAGCCTGGAAGCCATCCAGAAAATCGATGAGGAATGGAAGGCCGGCAAGTCACCGCTGATCGAGGAGCTGCAGAACAACAAGGTGGGCGCATTTCTGAAAAACATCATCGTGCAGCAGTCGGACGTGTACACCGAAGCATTCGTCACCGATGCCAAGGGCGCGAATGTCGCCGCCTATCCCGCCACCAGCGACTACTGGCAGGGCGATGAGGACAAGTTCATCAAGGCGTTCGCCGGCGGCAAGGGCGAAGTCTTCATCGGCGATGTGGAAGAGGATGAAAGCACCAAACAGACCGCCGTGCAGATTTCCGTGCCCATGCTCTACAACAAGGAAGCCATTGGTGTGCTGGTCATTGGCGTGAAAGTGTCGGTGCTGGAAGCCGAAAAACTCAAGGCCGGCAAATAGCGCGTCGTTCCACAAAAAAAGCCGCTGCACGGATGTCCGGCAGCGGCTTTTTTATTGCATCCGCGTTCGCGACAACAGGGCAGACTACAGCGTCGGCTCCTTCGCCGGCCCGGGAAAATGCAGCGGACGAATGAAACTGCCCAGCCCCGCCTTTTCCATCATCAGATCCATGTGGCTGCGAATGACGTGCGCGTTATCCATGGTCCACACCTGCTGCAGGATTTCCTTGGCCCGCGCCAGACCGATCTTGCGCAGCACCCACTTCACCCGCAGCAGGCTGCTGGCACTCATGCTCAGCGTGTCGTAACCCATCGCCATCAGCAGGATCGCACCGCGCGGATCACCGGCCATCTCACCGCAGATCGACACCGGCTTGCCCTCGGCCCTCACTTCCGTCACCACCGTCTGCAGCGCACGCAGCACCGCCGGATGGAACGTGTGATACAGATTGGCGACACGCCGGTTGTTGCGGTCCACCGCCAGCAGATATTGCGTCAGGTCATTACTGCCCACCGACACGAAATCGCACTGCTGCACGAACTCGCGGCACTGGTACACAGCCGCCGGCACTTCCACCATCACGCCCACCGCCGGCATCTGCACATGGGCGCCTTCTTCCAGCACCTCCAGATACGCACGGTGAATCAGGTGCAGCGCCTCTTCAATTTCAGTGATCGAACTCACCATCGGCAGCAGGATGCGCAGGTTGTCGAGCCCTTCACTGGCCCACAGCATCGCGCGGATCTGCACCAGAAAAATTTCCGGATGATCCAGCGTCACGCGGATGCCGCGCCAGCCCAGAAACGGGTTGTCTTCCTGGATCGGAAAATACGGCAGCGCCTTGTCGCCGCCGATGTCCAGCGTGCGCATGGTGACCGGCGCGGGATGAAACGCTTCCAGCTGCTGCCGGTAAATATCCATCTGCTCCATTTCCGTTGGAAAGCGGTCGCGCACCATGAACGGAATCTCCGTGCGGTACAGCCCCACGCCCTCGGCGCCGCGCTCCAGCGACAGGCCGACATCCGCGCTCAACCCCGTATTCACATGCAGCGTGATGCGGTGGCCATCGGTGGTGATGCAGGGCAGATCCGCCACCACTTCCAGATCTTTCGACAGCTGCTTCTCGCCGTCGATGATCATGCGATACTGGCGCACCACCTCGCCGCTGGGCGCCACGATTACTTCACCGCGATGCCCGTCAACGATGAGCTCCATGCCATCCAGGCGCGACAGCGGGAATTCGCCCACCCCCACCACCGTCGGAATACCCAGCGAACGCGCCACAATCGACATGTGGCTGTTGCTGGACCCGCGCTGCGACACGATACCCAGAATGCGGTCGCGGGGAATATCGACGAAGATGGTGGGCGTGATGTCGTCGCCGACAATGATCATTTTCGGCGGCAGGCTGGTGTTCTGCGGCTTGGCTTCCTGCAGATAGGCCAGAATGCGCAAGCCCAGATCGCGCACATCCGACGCCCGCGCCCGCAGGTAGGAATCCTCCATCGCCTCGAATGCTGCCACATGCTTCAGCACCACTTCCCGCAGCGCACCCTGCGCCCAGTTGCCGGCTTCCACCCGCGCGCGAATCTCACCGGCCAGCGCGTTGTCGTCCAGCATCCGCTCGTATACCAGGAACAGCGCCTGCTCTTCCGGCGGCAGGGTCAGCAGGGCCTTTTCACTCAGCGTGCGAATCTCGTTGCGCACAGCCTTGAGCGCATCATTCAGTGCTTTCAGTTCCTTCTTGACGCTCTTGGCCGCCCGATCCGGCACCGATTTGAAATTGGCTGGCGGATACACCACATGGGCCCGCCCGATCGCCACACCGATGCAACCGGTCACACCGTCAAACTTGGCAGTCAGGGTGCCCTTGGTGCCGAAAATGCCGTCGATGGAGCCGGTAGCTTCCGCATGCGCCACCACCGCTGCCAGCTGCGCCGAAATCGTCACCAGAAAGGCTTCTTCCTCCTGGTCGAAACGACGGCTTTCACGTTGCTGCACCACCAGCACGCCCAGCAGCTTGCGGTGATGGATGATGGGCACGCCCAGAAAGGAATGGAACGGCTCTTCGCCGGTTTCCTGCAGATAGCGGAATTTGGGATGACTGGGAGCGTCGTCGAGGTTGATGGGTTCCTCCCGCATGCCCACCTGGCCGACGAGGCCCTCGGAGAAATGCAGGGTGGCATTACCGACGGCAGACTTGTTGAGGCCCTCGGTGGCCATCAGGTAATAGCGGTTGGCACTGTGATCCAGCAGATAGATGGAGCAGACTTCGGTGCCCATGGATTTGCGCACCCGCGCCACCATGACATCGAGAGCCGCCGACAGATCGGGGGCGGAGTTGACCTCTTGAACGATTCGCCTCAGGGTTTCCAGCATGCTCGCGCTCTCTCACGCCACCACAAACACCTCACGGCGGCGTAGCGGCAAATTCCCGTTCATTTTTATAAGGTCATTCCGCCAGCCGTTGCCCAACTACTGCGTGCAGCGACGGTGCCAGTTCCTTCAGCGCCTTGCGGTACACTTCGCGCTTGAATGACACCACCTGGTTCAGCGGATACCAGTAACTCACCCAACGCCAGTCATCGAACTCCGGCGGGTTGCCATAGGCAAAACTGACCTGGCTCTCGCTGCCGGTCAGCATCAATAAAAACCATTTCTGTTTCTGGCCAATGCAGAGCGGGCGGCTGCGGTAACGCAGGAAACGTTTCGGCAACCGGTAGCGCAACCAGCCTTCGGTGCAGCCGACGATTTCCACGTCGCGATCATTCAGGCCGATCTCTTCATGCAGCTCGCGGTACAGCGCATCTTCCGGGGATTCGTTTTCCGCGATGCCGCCCTGCGGAAATTGCCACGCGTCCTGCCCGACCCGGCGCGCCCACAGCACCTGGCCCTCGCGATTCGCCAGAATTATTCCGACGTTTGGCCTGAATCCATCCTCGTCTATCACGTTGCTGCTTTCCGCTTCTATGAACAGGTAATAAATACCTTAGTCTCGCCATTCGCACAACTGCGCCCGCAGGCAACAGGATCCCGGCACAGTTGGACATGCTCTTTATACTATAGACATATTCATTTGATTTTTCTAAGTTTTTGAAAGCCGCAAAATCGGGTCTGCATTTTCCCTGCCACGGCGAGCTGCTACACTGCCCTGAAGCACCCGGCGATTCGCCCTGTTTTCCCTTTCCCCGCACTGACGAGGCATCAATGAGTCTGGCCATTTTCGATCTTGACCACACCCTGCTGAACGGCGACAGCGACCACGCCTGGGGTGAATTCCTGGTGCAACAGCAGATTGTTGAACCCGCCTTTTACCAGCGCCAAAACGACTATTTCTATGAACAATACAAACAGGGCACCCTCGATATCCACGAGTACCTGAATTTCGCGCTGGAACCGTTGACCCGTTTTTCCACCCAGGAACTCGACCTGCTGCACCGCCAGTTCATGCGCGAGTTCATCACCCCGATGCGTCAGGCCAAGGCCGACGCGCTGCTGCAGCAGCACCGGGAACGGGGCGACTTCCTGCTGATCATCACTGCCACCAACCGCTTCATCACCGCGCCGATTGCCCGCGCCATGGGTGTGGATGACCTGCTGGCCACCGATCCGGAACTGGTGGGCAACCGCTACACCGGCAAGGTGAAGGGCACGCCCTGCTACCGCGAGGGCAAGGTGACGCGCCTGCACCAGTGGCTGGAGGATACCGATCACACGCTGGAGGACAGCTACTTCTACACCGACTCGATCAACGATCTGCCGTTGCTGGAGGAAGTGAGCCATCCCTGCGTGGTGGATGCGGACGAGCGCCTGCAGGAGGAAGCCCGCAGACGCAACTGGCCGCAGATGACGCTGCGCAACAGTCGCTGAAGCGTCTTACAGCGCCGGACTGACCCGGAACAGCATGGCCTTGAGATAGTGGGTTTCGGGAATGGCCGGGTGGATCGGATGGTCCGGCCCCTGGGTGCCACGGAACAGCAGCTGGGCGTGACGGTCCACGTGACGGGCGGCGCCGCGCACCACATCCAGCAGTTCGGTTTCCGGCAGATGCATGGAGCAGGAGCCGGACATCAGGAAACCATTCTGCTCCAGCAGCCGCAGCGCCAGCGTATTGAGCTTCTTGTAGGCGCTGAGGCCGTTGTTGAAATCTTTCTTGCGCTTGATGAAGGCGGGCGGATCGACGATCACGACGTCGAACTTGTGGCCGTCTGACAGCAGCGCTTCCAGCACCTCGAATGCATTGCCTTCCAGCGTGGTGACCTTGTCCACAATGCCCTGGCGCTCGGCGTTGGCCTGCAGCTGGTCCAGTGCCGCTTCCGAGGCATCCACGGCGAACAGTTCGCTGGCACCGGCAGCCATGCACTGCAGGCCCCAGCCGCCGACGTAGGAAAACACGTCCAGCACCTTGCGGCCTTTCACCCAGCGCATCAGTTCACGGCGGTTCTCGCGATGATCGTAGAACCAGCCTGTCTTCTGGCCGGCGCGGCTGTCCACCTGGAACGATACGCCGTTTTCTTCCAGCGTTAGCTGGTCGGGCCACTCGCCGGCGGCGACTTCCACCGCCAGCGGCAGACCTTCCTGCTCGCGCAGCGGACTGTCGTTGCGCCAGAGTACGGCTTTGGGTTTGAGCACCTGCTGCAGCGCCGCCAGCAGCGGTTCTTTCAGACGGTCCATGCCGGCAGTGTTGAGCTGCGCCACCAGATAGTCGCCGAAGCGGTCCACCACCAGACCGGGCAGGCCGTCGCTGTCGCCGTACACCAGACGGTAATAGGGTCTGTCGTACACTGCCTCGCGCAGGGCCAGCGCCGATTGCAGGCGCTCGGCCAGCAGCTTCTGGTTCAGTTTGCAGCGCCAGTCGCGGGTCAGCAGACGACAGCAGATCAGCGAGTGCGGGTTGGCGTAACCGCGTCCCAGCGGCTGGCCACTGCTGGTTTCCACCAGCACTTCGGCGCCGGGCTGCAGGTCTTTCAGCGGCGTGGCGGCGATGTCCACTTCATTGCTGTAAATCCACAGATGGCCGCCCTTGATGCGGCGATCTTCCTTGGCTTTCAAACGGATACGGGGGAGTGAATCCTGTTGCGCGGCGTCTGTCACGATGAGGTTAACCCGGGTGGCGAAAAGGGAAATGCAGGGGATGACTGCTACACTGAAATCCACGGCATGGACTCAGCAGCGGGCGATTATACCGGAATGAGCACCCCCACCCCACTCGACGACGAGAAAATCCAGCGCATCCTGCGCGGCATCACGGTGCCGCCGCAACCGCAGATCGTGGTGGACATCCACATGGAACAGGCGATGCCGAATCCGGACATCAACCGCATCGGCAAGCTGATCAGCCAGGATGTGGGGCTGGCCGGCACCATCCTGAAGGTGGTGAATTCCAGCCTGTTCGGCCTGAAGAACCGCATTACGTCCATCGAGCAGGCTGTACGCATCCTGGGCCTGCAGACCATCATCCGCATCACCGAGGGCCTGTCGATCAAGGGCGAGATGGACGACGAGACCATCATCGCGCTGGGCGGCTTCTGGGACAGCGCCATGGAGATCGCCTCGGTGGCCGCCACCATCGCCCGCGACATCGGCTACCAGTCGCCGGACAAGGCGTACTGCCTGGGTCTGTTCCACAACTGCGGGGTGCCGCTGCTGATGCGCGCCCACGCCGATTACGCCGACATCATGCGCGAATCCTACGCCCATCCCGGCGAGCGGGTGATCGACACCGAAAACCGCATGCTGAAAACCAATCATGCGGTGGTGGGCTATTTCGTGGCGAAGTCATGGAGCCTGCCGCCGGATCTGTGTGAAGTCATCGCCGAGCACCACAGCAGCGAGGACATCTTCCGCGAGACCACCCGCGCCACTTACGACAGCGGCAAGAAAACCCTGCTGGCGATCCTGAAGATGGCGGAACACATGTGCGGGCTGTATGCCGTGCTGGGCGGGCAGGACACGGATCACGAATGGGACAGCATCAGTCACGACCTGCTGGCCTATGTGGGTCTGAGCGATCTGGATTTCGACGACATGGCCGCGCGGCTGGAAAACCTCGGCATCAGCCACGGCAGTTTTCACGGCAAACGCAAATAATAACAGTGCGCCCGGTCGGCACTGTTGGGTAGACTAGCCGTTCATGTCCGATCCGGACATTTTTGTTCAATTTCACGTCAGGGGCTTTTTCCGGCCATGCTCTTACGCCATTTCGCAGCGCGCGTTCTGTTCGTGCTGGTTTCCGTTCTGTTTTCGCTGTCCGCCTCCCTGTCAGCCCATGCTGCCGTGAACGGCGTGACGGTGAGCCCGAAGCAGGGCGCGCTGGATGTGGCCCAGGGCGGCGCGCTCAACCTGAAGTGGGTGGTGTCCACCAGTCCCGCGCACACGGGCGGAGCGTTTTCGGCCCAGGGGCTGCTGACCGATCCGGTGACCGGCGCGACCCTGCATACGGTGGCCACACCCTACAACCGCGCGGAAGGTTCCGGACCGCTGCATTTCGATGAAGTGCTGACCCTAACGCCCGCGCAGCTGCAGGAATGGCAGGCCAAGGGCATCACCGCCCTGTCCTACCAGCGCGCATTCGGTTCCGCCGCCAAGGCCGCCGATCCCAAAACCGCCGTGGCCAGCGCCAGCCTGATCATCACGCTGTCCGGCGCGGCGGACTCCGCCAAGCCGCGCACGCCGTCAGCCGGCCTGTTCATCCACAAACTCAATCTGCGCTTCGAGAATGCACGCAACAAGCGCCGCTTCTCGCCGGGCAGTTCGCTGCGCGCGAAACTGGACCTGCGCTATTCCGGCACCGGTTTGCTGCAGGGCACGTGGCAGATCGCCACGGAAGTCGGCAATGGCAGCAAGCCGGTGTTCACCACCCTGGCGCAGGTGCGCAAGCAGCTGAAACTGGTGCAGCGGGAATTTCTGGTGAGCCCGGAACTGCCGACGCAGGAGCCCGGCAATTACCGCCTGCGTTTCTGCGTGCAGCCGCTGATCGTGGTGTCGGACCAGCTGCATATCGATGGCCAGTGCCCGGAGCCGGAACTGATGGCCGAAATCGATTACCGCATCGACGGCAAGGACGCACCGCGCGCCACGGCGGAGATCGAAATCCTGTCGGCGCATGCGATGACGCTGTCGCCGCAGACACCGCTGAAATGGAGCAAGCTCAAAGGTGCCGTGGTATATCAGGTGCAGATTTTCAAATCTGGCAATGATGAGGCGGAAGATGCGGTCGGCGGCACCGAGTTCGTGGTGCGCTTGCTCAGCGGCGCCGAGAAGACGCAGGTGTTTCTGTCGGAACTGGCGCGCCAGCAGTTGCAGCCCGGCCAGCAATATCGCTGGCGGGTAACCGCGCACGACGAGAATGCGCAGCTGGTCGGCACCAGCGAATTTGCGGAATTTACCTATCTGCCGTGAGGCAACCCTGGCGGCGCCGGGCTACAGCCAGCCGCGCCGCCGGAACAGCACCAGCTGTGTGGTGGCGATCGTCAGCATCACGCCAATCAGAATGAAATAGCCGTACTGCGAGTGCAGCTCCGGCATGTTCTCGAAATTCATGCCATAAATCCCCGACAGTAAACCCAGCGGCACAAAAATCGCCGTGATCACCGTCAGCGCCTGCATGGTCCTGTTCAGCTGGTGCGACGTCAGCGACAGATAGCCTTCCACCAGATCCCCGCACTGATCGTAGAACAGCGAACCCAGGCTGTGCAGACGCTCGCACTTGTCGTACACATCCTGCAGCGAGTGAAACAGCATGGTGTCGTTCAGATTGAACTCGGCGGTAGGTTCTTTCAGCAGATGACGCACGATGCGCTCGTGATAGCTGAACACGCGATTGAGCTTGCGCAGCCGCGAGCGGTACATCACCAGTTTGTGCATGATGGTGTCGGTGGGCCGCGTCATCATGTCGTCCTCGATCTGCGTCAGCCGGTCTTCCATTTCCACCAGTCCGGTGATGTAGCCGTTCAGCGACGTGCGCAGGATGCGGGTGAGCAGCACGGCCGGCTTTTTCAGCAGCGTCTGCAAATCACTGTTCTGTTTCCACAGCTCGTCGATGCCGCTGGCATGGCCGTTGTGGCGCGTGATCAGGAAATGGGTGCCGACAAAAAACACCAGCGGGATGTGGTCAATGTCCAGCTCGGCTTCAAAACGCTGGAAATCACGATAGATCAGAAAGGTGTAGTGATCGAATTCCTCCACCTTGGGCGGATGGCGCGGGCGCTGGGCGTCGCTGATGGCCATGGGATGAATGCCCAGCGACAGCAGGAGTTTTTCTTCCGCTGCGGGATCTTCGTCCGCCAGATCCAGCCACAGGAAACTGCCGGGATTGTCGTGCCAGACATCGGCGGCCGATGAATCAAAGCGGCGCAGGTCGCCGGCAGCGGTCAGCAGTAGCGATCGGATCATGCGGTGGAGACTCCCAGGCAGCGCGGAATGTGCTGCATTGTAGCGGCAAAACGGCAATTTTCACCATTAGGGAAATCTTAGGATTTCCTTACGCAACATTTAGCAACGGCACCGCGCGGGCGGCAGTAACCTTTCCCCATCAAACACGGAAGAGGAGATTCCGCCATGCAAACCCAACGCTTCGACATCTATCGCCAGATCCACAAGGCGCTGCGCGCCTATCTCACCGACACCCTGCTCACCATCGGCCGCATGGACCTGGCGTCCTCGGCCGACCTGCACGCCGGCCTGACCCAGCTGCGCGAGCTGCTGGATTTCTGCGAGAAGCATCTGCAGCACGAAAACGAATTCATCCATCCGGCGCTGCAGGCACGCCGGCCCGGTTCCGCCGACAGCATGTACGCCCATCACCAGCATCATGAACAGATGATTGAAGAGCTGCGCGCAGGCGTCGACCAGCTGCTGGCAGTGCACCACCACGAGCGCGAGCAGTATGGCGCGCAACTGTATCGCAAGCTGGCGCTGTTCGTGGCCGACAATCTGGCGCACATGCACGACGAGGAAACCCTCAACAACCGCATCCTGTGGGAGTGCTACAGCGACGCGGAAATCCACGCCATTCACGATGCGATCCTGCAGGTGATTCCCCCCCAGGAAAACGCGGTGGTGATGCAGTGGATGCTGCCATCGCTGAATCATCAGGAGCGCCATGAACTGCTCAGCGGCATGCGTCGGGAAGCACCGCAGCCGGTGTTTGAAGGCACGCTGGAAATTGCGCGCCAGCATCTGCCGCGTTCGGAATGGAACAAACTGCAGTTCGCGCTGGCCTGCTGATACTGAAACCCGTTAACCGAGAGGAGAAATCACCATGGAAAATTTTGCCGCACGCTGGATTTATGTTGCCGTACTCTATTTCGTCGCTGCCGTCGGACTGGGCGTTTTCATGGGCGCGTCCCACGATCACAGCCTGCTGTCGGTACACGCGCACCTCAACCTGCTGGGCTGGGTGTCGCAGGCGCTGACCGGATTCATCTATCACTATTTTGCGGTGGCGGGCCGCAGCAAACTGGCCACGGTGCATTTCTGGCTGTACAACCTGGCACTGGCACCAATGATGCTGAGCCTGGCGCTGCTGATTAAAGGCAATGCCGCGATGGAACCGGCGGTGGGCATCCTGTCGGCGCTGATGGGACTGTCGATTCTGCTGTTCGCCCTGAATCTGTTCATGTCCACCGCCACGGCGCCACGCCCGGCCGTGCAGCCCGCCTGAACCGGCATCAGGAAACAGTCGCCACGGAACCAGGCCGGCGCCGGATCAGTCCGCGCCGGCTTCCTGTTCCAGCAATTGCACCGGCTGATTCACCTGCAGGCGAAACCGTCCGCGCCCGGTTTTCACAATCGCCAGCGCGCCGGATTTCTCCGCCAGCCGGCGCTGCAGCAGAATCAGCCGCGCTTCCAGATTGTCATCCACATCCGGCAGATGCAGATGCTTGTCCAGGCGCAATTCGCGATTGCTGAATTCGGTGCGGTTTTCCGTGACGTAGAGATGCAGCAGACGCCACAGAATCGTGCCCGCCACACCCTTGATCAGGTAGTCGTCGTCGACAAACACGCTCTGATTGGCCGGATAGAAACGGATCGGCAGACGCGCGCCCTGCGCCGGTTGCGTCCGCTGCGCGGGGACGGTCGTTTCCGGTTCGTTTTCACCGGCCTGCTGCAGTTGCAGGATGGTCAGCGCCAGCTGTTGCGTCAGCACGGCCAGCGCATCTTCATCGTCGTAACTGAACCGCATGTCCTGTTCGCTTTCCACATACAGAACACCCAGCAGTCTGCCGGCGGCCTGCAGCGGCAGCGCCATCTGGCTGTGCGGTTCCAGCAGACCGGGAAACGGAATGGCGGTTTCCAGTTGCGCATCCACGCCGGCGTTTTCCCGCACGGCCTTGCCGTAGCCGTATTCTGCCGCCATGTGCGTAATGCGGATCGGGGTCTGGTACTGCGCAGCCACACCGATGACACCGCAACCGAAGGGAATTTCCGAACCGATACCTGATGCGGCATAACCCCGACTGGCCACGGTGTAGAGTTTGCCGCCGCACTCATCCGACATCAGCAGCATGGCGTGGTCGATGCCCAATTGTTCCTGCAGGCCGTCCAGCACTTCCTCGAACAGACTGGCCATGTCGCCGCACTGCGCCACCCGCTGACCCAGCGTGCGCAGCGCCGACAGCCAGTTGCACGGCGCCGGCGCGCGCGGACCGGTTTCACTGGGCACCTGTTCGATATCCAGCACGCGACAGACATCGGCGCCGCGCAGTTCGAAAATGCCGGTCATGCCGGTGTGGGACGCAATGCCCGCCAGCTTGGCCTTCATGTGCTGGAACAGCGGGCCTTCGGTTTCGGTGCGCAGATACAGCAGCGCCACGCGATAACGGGCGGTGGTTTCCGGATCGATCAGATAGGCGGTGAGCTGCGGATTGGCCAGCATGTTGCCGCGCGTCTTGTTGAAAAACTGGAACGACAGCGCCACCTGTGCGCTGTCGACATAATGGATCTGCGACACATAGGACACGTTGGGAATACCGTGCGCATCGCAGGTGGCCACCACGCCTGGCACCACGCCTTCCAGGCAGTGCCGGATGGAATCCAGCGCAATTCTCATGACGCAGTCTCCAGACGCGCGCCGGCGTTGGGGCCGGGCGTCTGCTGGAAAATATCGGCCGGGGTGAAGGTCACGGCGCACAGATCATCGGGGGCGTGGGCAAACAGACGGCGATTGAAGTCGGCAGAGAATCCCAGCGGCAGGATTTCCCGGCCAAAGGCTGCCTCACTGAAACGCACCAGCTCCAGATCGTCCGCGCTGGCCGGCTGCACCCGCGCATCGCTGCCCTTGATCTGCAGGGTGCGATGGGTGGTGGGCTGGGTGAATACCGCCGCAATCTGGCCGGACTTTTCCACGTCCCGCAGCAGGGTCTCGCTGTGGGAGCGCACCAGCAGCAGGCGCACCTGGCGACCGCCGTCTGTCAGGCGGCACCCGAGGGCGCGCGCGATGGAGGGCACGTGGCGCACATCGCGGGAGGCCACGCTGATGGAAATGCCCTGCTGGATGAAGGCAGCATCATCGGGGCGCAACAGGGATGGCGCGGAAGCGGGAGGCGTCATTGAAACACCAGCAAAGGATTCAAAATTGGTAGTGGTCATCTTATGTCCCGTCCGGTCGCCGGTTCAAGCCTTTGATAACGCCCGGGAACAGGGGCGCACGACCGGACCGGGCCGGCGCAGTCACAGACGGGACTGGACGCGGATTGCACAAACAGATACAAAATCCTACCCATTCGCAACATCGCGATCCGGGCCCTGTTACTACTATCAATTCTGTTCCACTGTCATTTTCAGTCTGGGGATACTCCATGAAAACAAAAACAATAATGGCGGTGTCTGCCGCACTGTCGCTGGCAGCCTGTACCTCTGGCGTCCTCTGGACCAGCGCCATCACCGACGCCGAACTCACGACTTCCGCCCTGGCGGTTGCCACCGATGCCACCAGCAACAGTTACCAGCTGTACCCGGTCGGCACCCAGCTGTATCTGCGCAAGCTCGACACCAAGGGCGTGGCGCTGTGGCAGCAGCCGGTGGACGACACACTGGCCGATTCCCTGACCGCACCGAAGCTGGAAGTCACCAGTGCCGGTCCGGCGGTGGCGTATCAGGATGCCACCAGCAAACTGGTCTTCCTCAAGCAGTTCGACAGCGCAGGCCTGCCCCTGTGGACCACCGACCTGGGCACCCACACCGCCGAGACCCTGAATGACCTGGCCGCCGGCAGCGACGGCAGCCTGACCATCGCCATCAAGCTGACCAGCACCCGCACCAACGTCCTGCGCTATGACAGTACCGGCGCGCTGCTGTGGGAAAACGCCCTGCCGGCCTGCTTTCTGCTGTGCAGCGCCACCCTGGGCGTGAACGGCGCCGGCCAGACCCTGGTGAACAATACCGAAGCCCTGGCCACCAAAACCTATCTGCTGGACAGCAGCGGCACACAGGTCTGGTACAAGAGCAAGTCCACCGGCCTCAGCACCGGCGGCATCGTTCCCAACAGCATCACGCCCACCACGGCCGGCTTTGCCATCCAGCATCCGTTCGTGAGCTGGGAATACGATCTGGCCGGCACCGCGCTGTGGAGCCAGTCGCTCGGTAGCAATGCCAGTGTGGCCCAGGATGCCAGCGGCAATTTCTACATCCCCAACGGCACCAGCATCAGCAAGTTCGCCAGCGACGGCACCACCCTGCTCTCCACCATCGCCCTGAGCGGCCAGCTCGGCATCCGCCAGATCGAATGGCGGGAAGACCTGCAGCGGCTGATCGTGCTGGCCAACTACGATTCCACCGGCCCGGAAATCGACGCCACCATCACCAACGAAACCGGCCAGACGCTGTTCGTGTACGACGCCGCCGGCGTGAAAAAAGCCAGCTACAAGAGCACGCCCACCAAGGTGAAAAGCACCGTGTGCACTCCCTATCCGGAATGCACCACCATCACCACCACCTACGGCGAGGTCTGGACCAGCTTTGCAACCACGCCCGACAAGAAAATCGTCGTCACCGGTCTGATCCGCAACAGTGCACGTTACGCCAAAGCCTATAAACTGCCCTGATTTCCCGCCACATTCATGACCGGTTTTCCCAATCCGGTTCCCAACTGCTCCCGCCTTGTGCGGGAGCATGCGTTTGCTGATAAATCTCAAGGAAATACCGCGCGCTCTGCCCTACCTTCCTGCTATAAACAGAAAATCCTTAGTGAAATATTGTTGTCAGGGGGAAGACCAGATGATCAGCGGATTGAGCAGTCAACGCACCGGATTGCGCCAACTGGAAAAGCAGCTGGCAGGCGCGCGCAGCTACGGCGAGTGGGACCAGCTGGCGCAGCAGCACGACCAGCTGTCCGGCCAGGAAAAATGGAAGCAGCGCGACGAAACCACGCTGTATGATTTTGCTGAAATCCGCATCCGCCACGACAAGCTGCGCCAGCTGCTGGAGGACGAAAATCACGCCGAGCTGCTGTATGCCCTCAACGAAGGCCTGCACGGCAACATGGCGGGCATGGGCCGCCCCATTCTGTACGCGCAGTGCTGGCACGGCACCAAATACCTGATCGACGCCTATGTGCAAACCATCGTCGATGCGCTGCGTTTCATCGCGGCGGCTGACGACAGCAAGGTGTCGCTGGCCGAGAAAGTGGATTTCTTCCGCCGCGCCAGCCACTGCTACGGCCGCTCGGCGCTGATGCTGAGCGGCGGCGCCGGCCTGATCTATTTTCATCACGGCGTGGTGCAGGAACTGATTGACCAGGATCTGCTGCCGAATGTGATGTCCGGTTCCAGCGCCGGTTCCTGGGTCTGCGCGCAGCTGGGCACCCACACCGACGCAGAACTCAAGTCCGGCTATTTCAGCCAGTACCGTTACGATGTGCCCGACACAACCGTGGCCGAACTGCTGTTCAACCGCGATGGCGTCATGACGCCGCTGCAGGTAAAGGATCAGGCCCTCGATCATCTCGACACCGGCATGACCTTCCAGGAAGCCTACGAACTCACCGGGCGCTACATCAATGTCTCGATCGCACCGTCGGAGAAGCACCAGAATTCGCGCCTGATGAATGCCATCACATCGCCCAACGTGTATATCCGCAGCGCCATCGACGCCTCCTGCAGCATTCCCGGCATTTTCCCGCCAGTGACTCTGTACGCCAAAGGCACCGACGGCAAACCCAAACCCTATCTGGCATCGCGCAAATGGGTGGACGGTTCCACCGCGCAGGATCTGCCGGCCAAACGTCTGGCGCGTCTGTTCGGCGTGAATCATTTTCTGGTGAGCATGATCAACCCGATGGCGGCACCCTTCGTGAACGATCCCAAGCTGCGCCATCGCAAGGGCCTGACCAGCATTGCCTCGGAGCTGGGCATCAAGCTGGTGAAGGATGCGGTGCACATCGCGGAAAGCTATGTGTCGCGTTATGGCCTCGACATGCTTAGCCCGCTGTTCCTGATGACCCATGCGGTGCTGGACCAGAAATACACCGG
>CAZBII010000097.1:0-17169 GCA_964491665.1 uncultured Moraxellaceae bacterium | reverse complement strand
CCAGCTCGGCCAGCAGGGGCAGGTACTGTGCGTCACCCACCTGCCGCAGGTGGCGGCGCAGGGCCACACCCACCTGCATGTGAACAAGCAGACCAAACGCAACCAGACCCACACCGACATCGCCGCCCTGTCGCAGGACGAAAAGGTCAGCGAGATCGCGCGCATGCTCGGCGGCCTGAAAATCACCAACCAGACCCTGGCCCACGCCCAGGAACTGATTGCCGACAGCCAGACCTGATTCACCGGCCAGCTGACCGGCCAACAGTTCCGCGCCGGCACCGCAAACCGGCGCCCACAAAAAAACCCGCACACGGCGGGTTTTTTCATTTCTGCCAGCGTTCACACCCTGTCCGGATGGAAGCAGCAATCCGGCTCACTTCTTCTTCGGCTTCACATACAGCACCAGATTGTGGTCCACCAGCTCATAGCCATGCTTCTTGGCAATCGCGTGCTGCAGCTTCTCAATGTCTTCGTCGATGAATTCAATGACCTTGCCGGTTTCCATGCAGACCATGTGATCGTGATGATCGCCCTTGGCCAGCTCGAACACGGAATGGCCGCTGTCGAAGTTCAGGCGGCTTACCAGACCAGCCGTTTCAAACTGGGTCAGTACCCGGTACACAGTGGCCAGACCAACATCTTCACCAGCCTCCAGCAGCGCCTTGTAGACATCTTCCGCGCTCAGGTGGTGGGTACTGGACGCCTCCAGTATTTGCAGGATCTTCACCCTGGGCAGGGTGACCTTCAGACCCGCTTTTCGCAGTTCCTGATTTTCCATAGGCATTGGGGATCTTTCTTCGCTTTCCGGTTTCTAAACGATTCAGGTTACATGTATCATGGCCGTCATTTTCGCGAAGATAGTGGAAAACAATTACAGATGCAAAAATTGTTGAGAATTTTACTCATCTTTTCCCTGATTCCCGTGTGCATTTCCGTCAGCGCCTGCAGCTCGCTGCGTTTTCCCGGGGTTTTCCGTATCGACGTGGGCCAGGGCAACCTGATCACCAAGGACATGGTGGACAAGCTGCGGGTGGGCATGACCCCGCGCCAGGTGAAGTACGTGATGGGGTCGCCGATGATTGCCGACACCTTTCATCCCGACCGCTGGGACTACCTGTACAACCTGGAAACCGGCAAGGGCATCTTCATTGAAAATCATCTGGTGCTGTATTTCGAAGGCGAGCGTCTGGCCCGCATCGACAACACCGAATACAGGGACCCGGACCAGCTGCGCAACGACCTGATCAAGCAGCTGGGCATCGAGATCAAGCAGGACACCACCGAAACCGGCACCCCTGCTCCCGCCGAAGAACCGCGCGAAACCGGCTCGATCAACCAGATCTGAGCCGGCTCAGCCCTCAATCCTCGTCGCCATCCAGCCTGGCCGCCGCCCGCTTCTTGCGGGCGTCCTTGGGATCGGCGATGAGCGGCCGGTAGATTTCCACCCGCTCGCCATCTTCCAGCACCCGCTCCTTGGGTTTGCGCTCGGCCTTGCCGAAAACGCCCATCGGTGCCTTCTCCAGATCCAGCCCGTCGAACTTGCCGGCAATACCAGACTGCACGGCGGCCTCGAACATGGTGGTCCCCTTCTTCACCTGCACCGGAATCACCAGCTGCCGGTCCGGCAGGGCGTAAACGACTTCGACCCGGATGCTGTCACCCATTGTATTCCCCTCTTGTGCTGCACCATGACGCAATAACCTGAGGGCGGCATTGTCCCATGTTTTGCGAGCCTGACAATAACCGCAGACGACAGCGGCAGCGGCGCCGGGCATGGGCTTTCCGCGCGATACCCCCTATAATCAGTCCCCCTTGCGACGGTTGGTCGCACCACTGGCCGAATCCCCCTGACCATGTCGAAAAGCAAAGACAGCGGCGGCACCATCGCCCTGAACAAGAAAGCCAAACACGAATACTTCATCGAGGACCGCTTCGAGGCGGGACTGGCGCTGCAGGGCTGGGAAGTGAAAAGTCTGCGCGCCGGCAAGGTGAATCTGCTGGACAGCTATGTACTGATGAAGGATGGCGAGGGCTATCTGTTCGGCGCGCACATTTCGCCGCTGCCCACCGTGTCCACCCATTTCGTGCCCGACCCGCTACGCTCGCGCAAGCTGCTGCTGCACAAGCGCGAACTGCAACGGATTTTCGGCGCGCTGTCCAAGGAAGGGCTGACCTGCGTGCCACTGGCGCTGTACTGGAAAAACGGCAACGTGAAATGCGAAATCGCGCTGGCCAAGGGCAAGAAACTGCACGACAAGCGCGCCACGGAAAAAGACCGCGACTGGAACCGGGAAAAATCCCGCCTCATGAAAAACGGGTGAGGCTGTCGCAACGACTACCATCACCCGCACTGTCTGACACTACCGCCGTTAACGCACCGGTCGCCACTGCGCCGGATGCGCCAGCAACTCGTAATCCTCCAGCGCCAGCTGCCGGGTCAGGGCGCGATACCTGAACGTGAAGCCCGGCCAGTTGTTGCTGTTCCTGCCATGTTCGTCCAGATACCAGCTGCGACAACCACCCTGCCACACCGTCTTTGACAGCTGCGCCTGCACATCCTGATCAAACGCCTGCTGCACCGCCTGCCGCACATTCAGCGACAGCGGCCCGGCATGACAGGCCTCCAGCCGGTCCAGCGCCGACAGCACGTAATTGAACTGGCTCTCCAGCATGTAGATGATCGAGTTATGCCCAAGATTGGTATTGGGTCCGTACAGGATGAACAGGTTGGGAAAATCGTGCACGGTGAGACCGAGATAGGCGCTGACCCCGTTTTTCCAGGACTGTTCCAGCGTGATGCCATTCAGACCGGTGACTTCAATCGGCGCCAGAAAATGCGTGGTGTCAAAACCGGTGCCCAGGATCACACAATCCACCGGCACACGCTGGCCCGAAGTAGTGATCACCGCATCCTCTTCCAGCCGCGCCACCGCTTCCGTCACCAGCTCGACGTTGGGGCGCGCCAGCGCCGGATAGTAATCGTCGGAAATCAGGATGCGCTTGCAGCCCATCGGATAGTCCGGCCGGAGTTTTTCCTGCAGCTGCGGATCGGTGACCTGTTCCTGCAGATGCTGTTCGAACATGCGCTCGACGAACCACATCCACACGCGGTTGTTGCGCCACACCGGCTGCCGGTATTCGAGCGCAAGGTAGATCCACAGTCGATGCAGCGTCACCAGCAACGGCAGCGCCGTAAACAGCCGGCGCCAGAAACCTGCGTAGTTGCGTTCGGGTTTGGGCAACACATAGGGCGGCGAACGCTGGAACAGGGTGAGCTGATCCACCTGTTTTGCAATCTCGGGCACGAACTGGATGGCACTGGCGCCGGTGCCGATCACCGCCACCTTCTTGCCGCTCAGATCATAGTCGTGCTGCCACTGCGCCGAGTGAAACATCTTGCCCTTGAAGCTATCCAGCCCCGGCAGCGACGGCACCAGCGGCCGGCACAGCTGACCCGTTGCCGCCACCAGCACCCGGCTGCGATATTCACTGCCGTCGGCACACTGCACATTCCAGTAACCGCTGCTATCGTCAAAACGCGCAGCGGTCACTTCCCGGCCGGTATGAATGCGCGAGCGCAAACCGAATTTGTCTGCACAGTGACGCAGGTAACGCAGGTAACGCAGGATGTCGTCGCGCGGCGAGAAGGTGCGCGACCAGTCGAAATGCCGTTCAAAGGAAAACGAATACAGATGGGATGGCACGTCGCAGGCCGCACCGGGATAACTGTTTTCCCGCCACACGCCGCCGACGTCGTCCGCTTTTTCCAGCAGGATGAAATCCGTGCGCCCGGATTGCTGCAGACGGATCGCCAAACCCAGTCCGCCAAAGCCGGTGCCGATGATCAGAATGTTGGTTTCCATGCCACACTTCCCAAATGAACAACCGCCGCAACAGGATGTCACGGCGGTCACGATGCTTCGTTCTTGTTATGCCACTTGCTGCAGGGCGATCACTCGTCCTTGTAGTAGCCTAGCACCGCTTTCACTTCCAGGAATTCCGCCAGACCTTCCTCGCCCCACTCGCGGCCGTTGCCCGACTGCTTGTAGCCACCGAACGGCGACGCGAAGTCAATCGGGGCGCCATTGAGGTGGACGTTGCCGGTGCGCAGGCGAAGTGCGATGCGGCGCGCATGCTCCGGTTCGCCCGACACGTAGCCGGACAGACCATACGGCGTGTCATTGGCGATGGCGATGGCGTCCTCGTCGTTCTGGTAGGGAATGAGCACCAGCACCGGTCCGAAGATTTCTTCGCGCGCGATGGTCATGCGGTTGTTGACGTTGCTGAAGATGGTCGGCTTGACGAAGTAACCGGTTTCGAGACCTTGCGGTTTGCCGGGGCCGCCCGCCACCAGTTCGGCGCCTTCTTCGATGCCCTGCTTGATCAGGCGCTGAATCTTGTTGTACTGCGCTTCGCTGGCTACCGGACCGATCGCCGTATCTTCCGCATTGGGATCGCCGGGTTTGATGGATTCGGCGGTCGCTTTCGCAATGGCCGCCGCCTGCGCCAGTTTTTTCGCCGGCACCAGCATGCGCGTCGGTGCGTTGCAGGACTGTCCGCTGTTGACGAAGCAGCTGACGACACTGGCGCTGACCACCGCTTCCAGATCGGCATCATCCAGAATGATGTTGGCGGATTTGCCACCCAGTTCCTGCGCGACGCGCTTGACGGTATCGGCGGCATTTTTCGCAATGGCGACGCCGGCGCGGGTGCTGCCGGTGAACGACACCATGTCGATATCCGGATGCGCACTCAGCGCTTCACCCACACCCGGACCGTCACCGTTGACGAGGTTGAACACACCCGCCGGCACACCAGCGGCGTGAATGATTTCCGCAAAAATTGCCGCGTCGATCGGCGCAATTTCACTGGGCTTGAGCACCATGGTGCAACCGGCCGCCAGCGCCGGCGCCACCTTGCACGCGATCTGGTTGATCGGCCAGTTCCACGGCGTGATCAGCGCGCACACACCCACCGGTTCCTTGCGCAAACAGGTGGTGCCACGACGCGATTCGAATTCGTATTGTTTCAGTACTTCCAGAGCCTGCATGAAATGGGCAAGACCGGCGGGCGCCTGGGCCTTGTTGGCCAGTGACATGGGTGCACCCATTTCGGCGGAGATGGCCTGGGCGATGTCGCCCAGCCGTGCGTGGTATTGCGCAATGATCGCTTCCAGCAGTGCAATGCGCTGTTCGCGGGTGGTTTGCGAGTAGCTGGTGAATGCCGCTTTTGCCGCGGCGACTGCCTTGTCCACATCGGCTTTTGATCCCAGCGAAATCACGCCAATGGATTTTTCCGTGGCCGGGTTGATCACGTCCAGCGTGCGGGCCACTTCCGGTGCCACCCATTTCCCGTTGATGTAAAAATTCCGGTAATCGTACATGTGCATTTCCCTTCTGCAGTCAGTTTTTATTGGACAGCCGACACGGCCCTCGCCGGCACAGCGTCGTCGGAGTATGAAAGCCGCAGACACGGAAGAAAAGTGTTTTTACTGACTCTGTTTGTACATTGCGTTCACGCCATCCGGAGCGCTCTGACTGACGGTCACGGTG
Source organism: uncultured Moraxellaceae bacterium (assembly GCA_964491665.1). Classification (GTDB taxonomy): domain Bacteria; phylum Pseudomonadota; class Gammaproteobacteria; order Pseudomonadales; family Ketobacteraceae; genus Ch67. The sequence continues at coordinate 11,617 of CAZBII010000097.1, read as the reverse complement.
GGGCGCCGCCAGCGTGCAGCCGTGCCGGCACTGCCCCGGCGCAGCAGTCCGGACAGCAGTTTTTCCATCCGTTTGCGCAGTATGAAAACGCCACCAAACAGCAGCGTCATGAACAGGCAGCACGGCAGCATCGACAGATTCCTTGCCCGCCAGACGGGCTCATCGTTTGGATTGATTAATACACCGGCACCACACGCAACGACTGGCGATTGGCGACATGGATTTCCAGCCGGCATTCGCCACTGGCATCGGCGCGCAGCAATGGCCCGTCCGCACCGAGCAGGCGATACGGCTTGCCCGGCACCAGACGCCCCAGCCTGAGCGCAACCCGCCTCGGAACTGCCGCCTTCAACCCCAGAGTCAGTGCCGCGCCATCGGACACAGCCCGGTACACCAGCACCTCCGGATAGGGCGCTTCCAGCAGTTGCGGCCCGGTCTGCCACTGCTGCGGCAGGCCCAGATTCACCAGATCATGCAGCGCACCCGGCCGGCTGAAGCGCGCCATCGCCAGCATGAAACTGGTGAAATTCGACGCGCGTGCGTAAACCAGCTCGCCTTCTTCAATGTGTGACGGACAGTGCTCGGCAATGCAGTCTTGCAGCGCACGGTAAACCTCCCGATCACCCAACTCCCGCGCCGCCAGCATCAGCGCGGAATACGGTCCCAGCGTAGACGAACGGTAGTTGCCGATATCGGTGCGGCCGCGACGCTGCACCTCGAACGGAAATTTTTCATCCGGATGAAAGCGCTGCTGGCGCAACATTTCCCAGGTGGTTTCCGCCACATCCGGCAGACCGGGATGATGCAGGTAAATCGCCAGCGCATCGTTCAAATCCAGTGTCAGGCCGGGAATATTGATACCCCACAGCATCGAACGCAGCGGAATGAAATGGCCGTCCGGCGTCATGAATTCCTGCAGCAGCGCGCGTCGGTAATCCGGCGTCAGACGTTGCCCATAGTCAGTGCCGGACAGACGGTCGTTGAGCAGCAGCGTGTTGAGTCCGAACGGATTGCACATGGTGTAGGACCAGTTCGGCTCGCAGGGATACAGGCAGAACGCCGACGCCTGGAAATTTTCCATAACCGCCCGATTGATGCTGGCATGGTCGTATTCAAACGCGCGGCCATCCTTCCAGCGAAAGCTCAGCGCGCCGGGCCGGCTGAAACTGTTGTCGCCGCTGACCGTGGCGTACATCCCCAGCATCTGGCCGAGATAGGCGGAGAACATGATGTTGTCGCGACGGATCGGATCGGGACTGAAATCCAGATTGCCCCACACGTTTTCGCTGCGCCAGTAACCCCAGGCGCGCAGGTCGCTCATTTTCCGGATCAGGCGACGCTGCGCTTCGTGCAGATAGCCGCTGAACGCCGGCGTGTGACAGTAATTCAGCATGGCCAGCGCATACTGTGCGTAGTTGAGCTGGTAACGCACGGCGGACGTGCCATAGGGTTCCAGTTCCTGCAGGCCGTTGAACGCTTCCAGCGGTTGCAGTGCGCGATCGAGGATGAACCGCGCATGTGCCAGATCATCGTCATCCAGCAGTTCACCCAGCTGCGCCGGCGCACTGCGAAGGGTCAGCGGTGGCTGTGCTGCCAGCGTTTCATGCAGGCGGTCCGCAGTGGCCAGCGCTTTGCGGAAACGCCAGTCGCTGCGCAGCGCAATCCACGTCACCAGCAACGGCCCCAACAACGGCACGGCATACAGCGCCTCGTTGCAGGTCATGTCATTCACCAGCCACGCCGACAGCAACGCACTGCCCAGCCAGATACCGGGCAGGGCATAGCGATTGGCGGTCACCGCCACCAGCACCAGCGCAACGCTCAGCAACGCCAGCAGATGATGCCCACTGAACCAGAGCCCGCCGCCCGGCGCCATCATCCCCAGCGCGAACGCCGACAGTGCACCACCCTTCGCCAGATTCTGGTCCAGCACCAGCAGCAACAGACTGGACACATGCACCGTCACATACGTAATCAAAACCGTGCGCAGTTTGTTGGCGGTCAGCGGCCCCAGTTTGCGACGCGGCAAGTCCGGCACGGCATTCACGCCCGCGACAACGGCAACCGTGCTCCTGTGCTCCGGGATTTCCTGAATGGCAGTGTCGATGGACGTCAGATCTGCCGCTTCCGGCGGTGCTGTAATGGGCGTATTCATGGTGCAACTCCGGTGCAGTCAAATGGGACGGCCACCAACACGCCTGGCCCGTCAAAGTCATGGCAAAAATTGTAACCTGAGGAAAATTCGGATTTAATCGGGTTTCCTTTCCATCAAAGCGCTGCTTGCCCGTGGCACAAAAAAAGCCAAAAAATCAACGACGTAAACCCACCCAGGCCCGCTCCCGCGCCAAGTACGACGCCATTCTCGCCGCCGCGCCTCGGGTTTTGCTGGCAAAGGGTTATCGCGGCTGCACCACCGAGGAGATTGCGCTGGAAGCGGACGTTTCGATCGGCACGCTGTACGAATATTTCGGCAACAAGGACGATGTGTTTGCGGTGTATCTGAACCAGCAGATGCAGCGGGTCATGGGGGAAGTGGCGCAGCAGATCAGCCGCAATCTGGATGCCACGCCGGAAGTGATGATCGGGGATCTGGTCAGACTCGGTGTCAGTTTCGTGTTCAATCACCACCGCATGTTCAGCACCATCATTCGCGAGATTCCCGGCTTCTGGGAAATCCGCGCCATGAAAAAACTCGAACAGCGCATCGTGGAATTTGCCGAACTGATTTTCACCCACCGCCAGTTCAGCATCGAGCGGCAGGAATTCCGCATCGTCGCCACCATGCTTACCAACACGATTGTCGGCATCTACATCCGGCTGGCACTGATCGGCACCGATGAATTCGACCAGCAGGCGCTGGTGCATGAAATCCTGTGCCTGATCGGCGGCTACATCGAACTGCGCACGGGCATCCGGCTGTTTCAGGAACTGCGCCCTGCCAGCACCACCGGCAACAACAAACGCCCCACCGCAAAAAAGCCGTCAACTTCCCGCTGAGTCCGCCGGCGCCGGCATTTCCAGCAGCGCGACGATCATGTCCGTCAGCGTGGCAACCAGTTGCGGCTCCCGCAGCGTGGCATTTTCCTGGAACTGGTAACGGATCGAAGTGAACAGCACCGAGTTGATCAGCACGTACAGCTTGGACTCCAGATTCTGCACCGGATAATTCTGGTAGTGATTGAGAAAGTACGGCTGCGCCATCACCAGGAAAAAACGTTCCAGCGGATCGAGCAGCTTGTTGATCGGCACCCGGTTCCAGTTCTTCACCACCTCCCGCAGCAGGGGATCATGGCGAATCAGGTTCAGTCCGAACGTAATCGCCACCGACGCCACTTCCCGCAGCTGGAAGCGGTTGATGTCCACCTGCTCGGCACGCTGGCGGAAACGCTGGCTGATGTCAGCGCCCATGCGTTCCAGCAGCGCCTCCACCAGCGCCTCCTTGTCTGGAAAATACTGGTACAGCGAACCGATACTCACCCCCGCCCGCTCGGCGATATGATTGGTGGTGGTATTGTCCAGCCCACCCTCGGCCAGGGTGGCCGCCGTGGCATCCAGCAGCCGGCTGACCATTTCGCGGGAACGCTTCTGCTTGGGGGCCTTTCTCATGAGGAACTCTCGGACATACGTACCAAAAAAACCAAAATGCGAGTTGTTTGCGAGTAATTGCTCATAATAAATTACCATTACCGTAGTAGTACTCAAGGACTGCCCCACATGACTGCCCCGTTTGATCCCGCTGCTGCCAGACGCACCCCGCCGAAACGCCTGCGTCCCTGGAAAATCGCCCGCATCAACTGGCTGCCTGGCCTGATAGCGAGGCCACTCTTCGGCCAGCCCCTGGCCCCAACGGAGGGCGAATGGGAACGGGTGCAGCAGGCGCTGAACCAGGGCGATCCGGCCATGGACAAGGTGGTGGACTGGATGTTCGAGAACGGCCCGCGCCATACCAAGCCGCTGTTCGACAAGGCACTGACCGAGGGCATCGCTTCCATTCCCAATCCGCCGGCAGTCCTCGCCGAGTTCTTCACCCTGGTGGACCGCGACCCGCCCTGGCTGGACCGCTCCCAGCTACCGCTGGGTGCGCAATCTGCACAGATGAGTGGCCCGGTCGGCTTCTTCGTCCTGCGCGACATGGCCCTGATGGGCGGCTACGCCTATTTCAACAGCATGAACCAGACCCTGGGTGCCTCCGGCTCGCTAGGCAAGGACACCGCCCTGCGTCTGGGGGAAACCGGCAAGTGGCTCAACGACGTGATTGAGGAAGGCGCGCTGGAACGCTTCGGCGTGGGCTTCATCACCACCATCCGTGTCCGCATGGTGCATGCCCTGGTGCGCCGCAACCTGCTGAAGAACCGCGACTGGGGTCTCGACACCTGGGGTCTGCCCATCAACCAGGTGGACATGACCGCGACCTATCTGGCGTTTGGCCCCGTGGCCCTGCTGGGCGCGCGCCTGTTTGGCGTACCGGTGCGCAAGAAACAGGCCGCCGCCACCATGCACATGTGGCGCTACATCGGCTGGCTGATGGGCGTGGACGAACAGTGGTTGGCTATTACCGAAGGCGACGGCCTGCGCAAGCTCTACCACACCTTCCTGACCCACAGCCTGCCGGACGACAAGATCCGCCAGCTGGGGCAGGCCCTGCGCGACGAACCCCTGACCCGCCACCTGCCGGGACTGGACAACACCTCACGTCTGGCCCGCCTGAAGCGCTGGTACCAATACCAGCGGCACCTGAGCAATTCCGCCCTGATCCTGGGCCCCGTCCAGCGCCGCCAGCTGGGCCTGCCCATGACCATCCTGCCCTGGTATCCATTGCTGACCGCGCCGTTCCGCTTCATCACCCTGAACTACTACCAGCTGCGTGGCGGCAAGACGCTGGAAAACTACGCCAGACGCAGCCGGGAACAGCAGCTGGCCCTGCTGCAGTCGTATTTTGGCGAGCGCCAGCACGACATCATCCAGCCGAAGGCGGGGCACCCGGCGCATCTGGGCTGAGCCTTTTCTGACAGAAACAGGGCAGAAATGACCGGCTAGTTCCAAAGAAGTACGACAGCCTCTTTCCGGGGTGGTACCGTCTCTGATACAAAATACGACCGTTGTATCAAAGTCATTTACCCCCCGTTATTTATCCCCCAAGGAGGCAGTACATGCAGTCGAACGCTTCTCACCCGGTGCTGGGCCCGGATTCCCTGATGTGGCGCTACTTTGGCGACACCCGCATCCTGTACCTGCTGCCCAGCACCACCACCGTGCAGGTGGCCCATCCCGGCATCGGCGCCGGGGTCGAGCAGCATTCCGCCTACAAGGTTGACCCCTGGGGCCGGCTGGAGCGCTCGCTGGCGCTGCTGTGGCCGGTGCTCTATAACACCCCCGCCGGCGTGCGCGAGTACGGCCAGAAACTGCGGGACATGCACCGCAACATCAAGGGCACCGATTTCAACGGCAAGCAGTACCACGCACTCAATCCCGAGCTGTACACCTGGGTTCACATCACCACCTATTACGGCATGATCCTGCTGGCCGACTTCATCGGTGATCACCTGACCGACGCGCAGAAGGAACAGCTGTTCCAGGAATGGCTGCAGTTCGGCCGCCAGATGGGCATCCGCGACCAGGACATGCCGGCCACCACCGAGGCTTACTGGGCCTATCTGGAAGACACCATCGTCAACCGGCTGGAGAAGAATCCCGCCACCGACTACGTGCTGCACAAGGCGTATTACACCGACCGGGTGAAACATCCCGATTCCAAACTGTCGGACGGCGTGTGGAAGGTGCTGCAGACCCTGCACGGCAACCTGATCTGGAAATGCAAGATCGGCTTTTTTCCGGAATCGTTCCGCCGCAAGTTCGGTCTGAAATGGACCGAGCTGGACCAGTTCAAATTCAACCTGATCAGTCTGTTGATGCGCGGCCTGTGGCCCCTGCTGCCAGAGAAGGTGCGCTGGGTGGAGCCGGCTTACAAGGTGATCGTGGATGCGCGCCAGCATCCGGAAAAGTACGCGCCGGAAGAGTTCGACGCTGCAGCGCAGGCAGGCTGAAAAATAGGGGACGGACTTGAAACCGCAAACCCCGCCCCCATTTATGTTATGATCGCAAAACCTGGGGGCGACATGGCTTCGACGCCGGTTACAAACCCTTTGGTGCATGTCGTGTGGGTAGCAACACACGTACTCCAAGTGCTGCAAAGTATAGTCGCAAACGACGACAACTACGCTCTAGCTGCTTAAGCTGGACCGCCATCAGGGCTTGCTTGTGGGAACGAAGTGGCGGTAATTAAACACAAGATCGTGACGAAGCGCGCCTGGCGCTGAGCTACTAAAACCTATACAGGCTGGCCTGCAACACCCTGTCTGATCGGGCGGTGGCGGGCGAGACCAGTTGAACAGACTAAACATGTAGATCTAAAGGCAGAGGACTGACGGACGCGGGTTCAATTCCCGCCGCCTCCACCAAAACCAAGCCCCCGCCCGGCCTCCCGGACGGGGGCTTTTCTTTGCCGGACGCACCCGTGGCACGTCAGTCAGGCTTACGGACCGGCCGCAGAATCCAGGCCGTCTCGCTGGCTGGACACCTGCCCTTCAGGCCACCCTCCACTGCCCGGGTTTCCGCCACCTGCAGTTGATAATCCGCACCATATAACGCCTGCACCTCGGTAGCGCTCACCGCAAACGGCGGACCCTCCATTTTCTGCTGATCATATTCGTAAGCCACCAGTAGCTGGGGCGCGACGCGGGTAATCGCCAGCAGATGCGCGGCATAACGCGCGCGGACTGGCGCCGGCAGTGCCACCAGCGCGGCACGATCGTAAACAGCGGCCACCGCGCCGAGCAGTCCGGCAGAAAGATCAAAAATGTCGCCTACGAAAATATCGATGTCGCGAGCGCGATACTGTTTCAGGCGTGGGTGCTCGATGACGGCGGGGTTAACACCCAGTTCTGCAAACAGCTGGATCACCGCCTGCTCACTCAGTTCCGCACCCACCACCGCATAACCGGCGCCGAGCAGCCAGGCGATATCACGGGTCTTGCCGCACAACGGCAGGAAAAGGCGGCTGGCCGGAGCGAGCCCAAGCTGACGTACATGATGGCGCAGGAAATGATTCACTTCCTGCTGGTGGAAACCGATGTCGTTCTCGGCCCACTTGCGGTGCCAGAAAGAAGGGTCCATGGCGTGACTCTCGCGCGGGTGATCGGGTGTGGAGTGATGATAGCCGGTTCCTGCGTCAAACGACCGTGCCGGCCATGCCTTTTCAGACCCCGGCGGCAAAAACCAAGCGCCAGGCTGTCACATTTCTCCCGGCTGTTTCGTCATTAAGGGTAACCAAGCAAAAGGCTATCCAGACACCCAACACAGGGAGACAACACATGACACAACCCAAAGTCGTTATTCTTGGCGGCGGATACGCAGGATTGATGGCGGCAAGCCGGGTGGCAAGAGGTGCCTCGGCGCGGATCACGCTGATTGATCGCAAGCCGCACTTCGAGCAGCGCATCCGCCTGCATCAGGCGTTGACGGGGGAACCGCTTGCCCAGGGCGACCTGCGCCGCTGGCTGGCACCGGCAAACGTGGAATTTGTCGCCGACACCGTGCACACCATCCTTCCGGAACAGCGCCGCATTGAGATGGAAGGCGGTGTCATCGACTATGACTTTCTGATCATCGCCCTGGGCAGCCAGATTGCGCGCCACCGCATTCCCGGCGCGCGTGAGCATGCCCACAGCCTGATGACGCAACAGCAGAGCCTGCACCTCGGCGCAGCCATCGCGCAGGTGGCCAGCAACCAAGGTCATGTAGTGCTGATCGGCGGCGGCCTGACCCAGATCGAAACTGCCGCCGAACTGGCCGAACATTTTCCGTCGCTGCGCCTTTCCCTGCTGTGCTCCGGCAATCCGTTCACCAGCTTTTCGACGCCGGCGGAGCACTATTTTCGCGAGCACCTGCGCCGTGCCCGCATCGAGCTGCTGGAAGGCTGTACCGCGCTTGCCATTGACGCGGGCGCCTGCGAAACCAGTCAGGGACGCCTGCCATTCGACCTGTGCATGAGCGCGCCCGGATTCGTGGCGTCGCCCTTGCTGCAGACGCTCGGTGATACCCTTGATGCGTCCGGACGCCTGGCCGTTTTGCCCACGCTGCAAACCCTGCATGACGAACGCATCTTCGTTGCGGGCGACAGCGCGTCATGCCAGTGGTCGGGAGCGGCTCCGCTGCGCATGGCATGCGCCGTGGCAATGCCAACCGGCGCACAGGCCGGTGCAAATGTCGCGGCACTCATCCAGGGAAAAGCACCCGCAGACCTGTCGTTTGGATATTATTTCCGTTGCATCAGTCTCGGCAGGAAAGCGGGTGTGGTGCAGATGACGCACCGGGATGATTCCGCCCGATCCCGCGTCTTCACCGGCAGGCAGGGTGCCTGGATCAAGGAGCAGGTTTGTCGCATGACATTTCAGATACCGCGCTGGGAACTGCGCACGGGGCTACGCCTGTATCGCTGGCCGGCGGCCGGGAATGCAGGCGTTACTGCACCGCCGCGTCCAGCCGACTATTCGGCGGAAGGTCCGCAATGAAAAATCCGGTGGAACAGGTTTTCGAGCAGGAACGGGGACGGCTGTTCGCCCTCGCCTATCGCATGTCGGGCTCCGTTGCAGACGCCGAGGACATCGTGCAGGAAGCTCACCTGCGCTGGCTGCAGCAGAAGCACGACACCATCGACAATCCGGCCGCCTGGCTGCTCACCGTGGTGACCCGTCTGGGTATCGACTGGCAGCGCAGTGCGCGGCACCGGCGCGAGCAGTACGTCGGGGTGTGGTTGCCGGAGCCACTGCTGGAAGCGGAGCAGAACTGTGATGACGGCCCCCAGGCTCTGGCGGAACTGGCCAATACGCTCACCGTGGCGTTCCTGCATCTGCTGGAGCGACTCAATCCGCAGGAACGCGCGGTCCTGCTGCTGCGGGAGGCTTTCGACTGGCGCTTCAGCGAAATTGCCGCCGCGCTGGAGCATTCCGATTCACACTGTCGCCAACTCTATCGGCGCGCCCGGCAGAAGCTGGGGGCCGAGAAGACCATGACGCCGCCGGCAGCGGATGGCGATCGCCTGCTGATGGCATTTCTGCAAACCAGCATGAGCGGGCAGTTCAGCAATCTGCTGGCGTGTCTGCACGAGGACATCCGGGTGTATTCGGATGGCGGCGGCAAGGTGACGGCCCTGCTGCGCCCTATCGCGGGCGGTGAACGGGTACTGCGTTTTCTCCAGCGGCTGTTCCAGTCACGCGACGGTGTCAGCCTCGAACTGCGCCGCATCAACGGCGAGCCCGGACTGGTGGCCTTCGAGCAGGGTCAGGCGGTGGCCGCGCTGATCTTCGCCTTCCGGGGTGAAAAGCTGTGGCGCCTGTATTCCATCCGCAATCCGGACAAGCTCGCGCGCATTCAGCCTGCGTAGCTGCACGGAGCTGGTTTATCCGACGATTTCAAACCCGGAACAGCCGGGAATGCCCTGGACGAAATCAGGTCCGGCCAACTGTGCGGGCGTGAGGTAGCCGCACCGGCTGTCCTGCTGCAGACAGAACTCTACAAACGCCAGCGCCGACAGACAGGTGAAGCGGTAACCGTGCGGCAGGTTCAGATAGATGCGCAGGGTGACGCCGGCCGCATTGCTCGCTTCGCCGAACACCTGCATGCGCGAGCGCTCCATAGCGCGGGTGGACGGGCCGCGCACCAGCTGCCGGACGATCCGGCGCGCCAGGCGCTGCACGCTGGCCTTGCGCAGCAGGCCGCGCATTTTTCCCATGCCGCCAAAATTCAGCCGGTTCATCAGTGTCGCGCGGATAAATACGGTGATATTGGGAATGCCCGTGGAATAGTAGGCTGCGTTCAGATCGGCCCAGGTGAGGCTCATGGCCTTGTGCCGGGGTCCGCCACGGGTGAAGGCCAGCTTCTCGCAGCGCGGCGTGCCTGCTTTCACCAGCTCACCATTCACGCGCACCATGTGCAGGCTGAGATCGGGATTGCCGATGCCATCGAGCAGGGTAATGGTGGAGCCGGGGCTCAACGCCATTTTGCCGTCGAAGCCCAGCTTCAGTGTGGTGGCATCGGGCAACAGCTGTTTGAGTTTGAAGGCAATGGATTCCGTCGGCACCACATCGAAGGCCACGCCGGGGCAGAGCACAATGCCGCGCGCCCGGGCTTCTGCGTCGCGGGAGTGGCAGTAATCAAACACCGCCAGTTCGCCGGACAGATCCAGATAATGGGTCTGGCTGGCCAGACAGGCCGTCACCAGCGGCCGCACCGTTTCCTGAAACGGCCCGGCGCAGTTCAGCAGCAGATCGATGTCCTGCAGCTGGCCGGAAATCGCATCCGGATCATCCAGCGTCCCTGCATTCTGCTCTCCCTGTGCGAATGTTTGTGTGTCCGTTATGCCTTCTTGCCCTGCGTATCCAGCGGCCCTTTTTCGCGGCCGCGGATCAGGATCGTCTGGGTGCTGAAACCCACCGGTCCCTGCTCGTCGAAAATCTGCCCCATCACCGTGCCGGCGCCCAGGTCGTCGTAGGTGGCGTGGGTCTGGATGCCGATCCACTCGCCCTGCGGCTGGCGATGCAGGTTCACGGTGGTGTCCGGGTTGATGCCGTAGAACGACTGGCCACCAAAACCTTCGCCGGTAAGGATGCGGTTGGCGATGCTGGGAATGGAGTAGGTCCAATCGGCCGCCAGCGCGACCCGCAGCAGCGGTGTAGCCGCCAGTTCCGGCAGGATCGGATGTTTCAGGCGGAACCACATCACCGCCGGCGTGGCCCGCACATCCACCCGCACCTCGATGGCGTGATGGAAGCCTTCGCGGTCGGCGGCATGGGCGAACAGTTCAAACGGGAGCGGCTTGGGCAGACGCGGCGCCTCGCCGTTGTATTTCATGCGCTGGGCCACCGGCACATCGTCGATGCGGAACCGCAGGGCACTGGCCCGCACGCATTCCTCCCCATTCGAGCGGATGGAAATATCCAGCACTTCCATGTTGCGACCGCCCTTGCGCACGTCGGTGACCAGTTCGATGGGGCCCAGCGGCGCGGCCTTCATCATGTCGACGGTCAGGCGGGTGACCTGGCGCGGGATGTCCGACGGATGCTGCTCCGCCGCCAGTGCCGCCATCAGCATCATGGCGCTGCCGTGCTGGGTGCCGGCATACCAGGGGCCGGTGGCCAGCGTGGTGGGGTGCAGCAGGGAGCCTTCCTGGCGGAATACGGGCAGATCGGGGGCAAGCACGAGAGCAGTCATCGAGTCGGTATCCACAATGTTTAACAATGCGCGTGGATATTAGGTATCCGGGCCGGGCAACTCTATGACCGGAACTGCCAGAATCCCGGCAATTTGATCAATTGATCAGCCACCGGGACTGCGGACACCGCCGATCGCCAGTGGACAGTTCAGGCAAAATCACCGAACTTGGCCGCCGGCCCAATCCTTTTTCCGAACCCGTCAGGAATCACCCGATGACAGCAGCCGCTACCGACGCAACCGACCCAACGCCTCCGCGCCGCATCCGTTTCCGCGAGGCTTTCCTGTTCTGGCTGAAACTGGGCTTCATCAGCTTCGGCGGGCCGGCCGGCCAGATCGCCATCATGCA
>CAZBII010000096.1:0-17497 GCA_964491665.1 uncultured Moraxellaceae bacterium | reverse complement strand
GGATCACGTTGACGAAGTCGTACACCACGCGGCGCTCGCAGCCCATGATCAGGTCCAGATTCCGCAGGCCCACGTCGAAATCGATGATCACGGTTTTGTGGCCCAGCAGCGCCAGGCCGGTGCCGATTGCTGCGCTGGTAGTCGTTTTGCCAACCCCGCCTTTGCCGGAGGTCACCACGATAATTTCAGCCAAGGTCGTATCCTCTTTCTGTATTCACAATGGGCTAATGACTAATTGATTGCCTTCCAATCGAGCCTGGATGCGTTCCTTCCAGTGCTCTTTCTGCAAGTCTTCGTTGACTTTGTAGTTGCCGGCGATGGAGATCAGTTCGGCCTCCAGGCACTGGCAGAAAATGCGGGCGCTGGTGTCGCCCTTGACGCCGGCCAGGGCGCGGCCGCGCATGGGGCCATATACGTGAATGTTGCCGTCGGCGAGGATTTCGGCGCCGGCACTGACCGGGGCGATGATGATCAGGTCGCCGCCGGGGGCGTAGATCTGCTGGCCGGAGCGCACGGGTGTCGTGATCAGCTTGTTGGCGCTGACCGGCACTTCGATCTCGACTTCGCGGATGGTCACCTGGGCGGCCACTTCCGGCAGGATGTCGCGGCTTTTGCCGGAATCCGTCGCCGGGGGCAGCTTGGGTAGTCCCGCCACGCTGGCCGACACGGACTGGTCGTCACTGCCGCCGCGGATCGCCACGGGCACCAGACCATATTCGCGGCACAGCTCGCCCAGTTCGATGAAATCGATAAAACAGTCGGGGGCGCATTTTTCCAGGCTCAGGATCACCGGCGTCTGGTTGAAGAAATCCGGGGCGCTGTTGACGGTGGTGGCGAGGGTGGCGTTGAAGCTCTCGTAGTCGTAGCGGTAGAGCTCGAGGATGGTCATGGTGACGCGGCTGCCCTTCAGTTTGAAGCAGGCGTCCGTGTCGAGAGCGCTGTCGGTGGCGTGCATAAATCCTTGGTCGTTGCGGTCGCTTTCGCGTTGTCGTTGTTGTGGTGGAACTGCTGGTGCCGTGACTGGATGCAAACGGGCTCGTGAACCGGTTATATCCTCTCCCTGATGGATCTGCAAGCGCTTCACGGGGCTGCACAAAAGTTGCCGATAATTGTATCAGATGCCACGCGGGCTGCTGCGAAAAGTTTGTGCAGGTGCGGGCTTTTTTGCGGCGAACATCACGGGTTTGTCCAGGGTTCGCACGAGATCAGTTAGGTTTCTGGCCGGCAGAGATGGCCAGCTGCTGCTCCAGCGCTTCCACGCTCACCGGCTTGGTGAGGAAGGCCAGCATGCCGGCCTGCAGACCGGCTTCCCGGTGCTCGGCCATGGCGTGTGCGCTGAGGCCGACGATGCGGGTGTGGCGGCAGGCCGGCAGCTGCACCAGCTGGCGGGTGGCCTGGTAGCCGTCGAGGTTGGGCATCTCGCAGTCCATCAGGATCAGGTCGAATGGCGTGTCGGCGCTCTGGGCGGCGTGAATGGCTTCCAGACCGTCGTTGGCGATCTCGGGCACCACGCCGAATTTTTTCAGCAGGCCGCGAATCACCATCTGGTTGACCGGATTGTCTTCCGCTACCAGCACGCGCAGATCGCTGAACAGGGGACTTTGCGCGCGGGTGATGGCCGGGCGTTCCTTGCCGCTGAACAGTTCCAGCAGATGCAGGCGCAGGCTTTCCTGGGTCAGCGGTTCAATCAGCTGGTGCGGGTCGCGGGGCAGGTCGCTGCCCTGGCGCTGCACCAGAATCAGCGGGCAGCGCAAACGTTGCTGCCAGCCGGCATACTGCTCCGGCGGCAGGCGCTGGCTGAGGATCGCCGCATCCACCCGCTCTGGCAGCGGGACCTGCAGATCGTCCGGGCCGACAATGCGGGGAATGCAGCCACCGGCCTGCAGCACGTCCGCGACGGCCGCGCAGAACTGCGGCAGCGGGTCGGCCACCAGAATCACCTTGCCCGTCAGCACGGGCACGGTGCGGGTGGGGCTGGAGGGCGGACAGGGAATGGTCAGGGTGAAGGTGCTGCCCGCGCCGGGCTGGCTGCGCACGCCGATGCTGCCGTGCATCAGGGTGACCAGCGAACGGCAGATGGCCAGACCCAGGCCGGTGCCGCCGTACTTGCGGGTGACGGATGAATCCGCCTGCGAGAACGATTCAAACAGTTTTGCCTGCTGTTCGGCGCTGATGCCGATGCCGGTGTCGATCACGCTGATCTGCAGTTCCTGTCGTGCCGGATCGTAGTCGGCGTGCAGGATGACGTGGCCGCGCTGGGTGAATTTCAGGGCATTACCCACCAGATTCATGATCGCCTGCCGCAGCCGGGTGGGATCGCCGGTGGTGTGGAACGGGACGCGCGGCGTGACATGCAGGATCAGTCGCACGGCCGGATCGTGGGTAGCGCTGGCGAACAGGGCCACACATTCGTCCAGCAGATGGCGCAGCGGATAGCGGATGTTTTCCAGCGTGAGCTTGCCGGCCTCGATTTTGGAAAAATCCAGCACGTCGTTGATGATCGCCACCAGCGCATTGCCGGAGTTGCGGATGGTGTTGACCAGGTGGCGCTGGTGCGTGTTCAGCGGCGTGTCGCTGAGCATCTGGGTGATGCCCAGCACGCCGTTCATGGGGGTACGGATTTCGTGACTCATGGTGGCGAGGAACTGGCTTTTCACCTGCAGGGCCTGTTCCGCCACGGCGCGGGCGCGTTCGGCTTCGGCGGTTTTTTCCTGCAGTTCCTGCGTGCGCTCCTGCACCGCCTGGTCCAGCTGGCGATTGGTGGCCTCGGTCTGGCGCAACTCTTTTTCCTGCTCCAGCTCGCGCAGGCGCTGGGCACTGCGGAACTGGTCGGTGAGGCCCATGTACAGCACCAGCAGGGTCATCAGCGAACCGATCTGCGAGCCATAGGTGGTGATGAAGTTCACCGGCACCAGATCAAACGCGCGCAGGATGTTGAGCGCGCCGCCAATGATGAATCCCGACCAGCCGAAAACGAAGTAGCGGCCGGCGGAATGGTCGCGACGGATTTCCTTGATGCCAATGGCCATCAGCACGGGCAGCGCCGAGACGATGGCAATCATGGCGACCCGGATGGCCCAGAAAAACGGCAGGATGAAGGTGCCGGCGATGGCGGCAATGCCCATCACCCAGACACCGTATTCCAGATTGAAGCCGAACAGGCGGATGGAGCTGGCGCCGAAGTAGGCCTTGGTCAGCTGGACGCTGAGGATGGTGAGGCAGCCCAGCGCGATGGGGCGGATCTGCTTGGCCAGTGCCGGATGATCGCCCCACAGAAAGGCCATGCCGGTACCGTTGAGGGACAGTTCCATCAGGGCATAGGCAGCCATCAGCGCGACGAAAAATATCTGCGCCCGCTGGCGCAGGAAGAAGAACAGAAACGAGTTGATGAACAGCACCACCATGATCGCGCCGTAGTACATGCCGAAGAACAGGGTTTCGATGCGCTGCACTTCCTCGTAGGCGGTATGGGTAAACACCACCAGTGGCGCAATCAGCGTGTCGGTGCTTTGCAGGCGCAGATAGACCGTAGTGGGCTGGTCCGGCGGCAGTTGCAGCGGAAAGGAAAAGTGACGATCGCGCAGGGCCCGCTCGCGAAACGGATGCTGGTCGCCGGTGAGAATCTGGCGGTAACCACTGCCGTCAGGGGCGCTGGGGTCCGGGTAGAAAAACGCGATCTGGTCCAGCAGTGGATATTCCAGCTGCAGCACATAGCGGGACTGGGCAGCATCCGTGTTGCGCAGTTCCAGTTTCAGCCACACGGTGTCGCGGGTGAAACCGAAGCTGGGGAAGGCGGATGCAATGGCTTGCCAGTGTTCGGTCGGGGTGCGAAGAATGTCGTCAAAGGTGATCTGTCCCTGAGGGTCGACGATATACAGTGCATCGCGGGACACCCGGTGCATGCCGGCGTCGGGAGCAAGGCGCACCGGTTCCGCTGGCGACGGCAGCGCGCAGATCAGCATCGTGAACAGCAGTACCAGGCGACACAGGCCGTTGATCATCTTCAGGGTGCCAGCAGGGAGATTAAACCAGTATAGGTTAAATAGGCTGCAGTCTGACCTGTCCGGGGTATTTTGCGGAATTCTTCATCTGCCTTATAGTGCTGCCGCCGTCGAGCGAACCACCCTGGTGCCCGGCGCGCATTTTGTTGTCTTATAAATGGAGTTCAAGCATGAAACTGAAAGCACTGTTGGCCGGTGCAGCCCTGCTGGGTTGCAGTTCACTGGCATTGGCAGAAGGCTACATTGGGGCAAGCGTTGGCAGAACCGACTATGACGAGGAAGGTGTTTCCAAACCCACCGGATTCGATCTGTATGGCGGCTTCCGCTTTAACGATTTTTTTGCGCTGGAAGGGGTTTATACCGACCTGGGCAGCGCGGATTTCCACTTTTACGATCAATATCTGGAGTATGACGGCTACAGCTATTACTACTTCGTGGAAGAGTACATGGGTGACGTCAGCGTGGACTCCATCGGCGCGGCCGCCAAGGTCATGATTCCGGTAGGCGACATCCTGGAATTGTATGCCCGGGCCGGATTCCATGCGTGGGATGCCGAGTTCAGCGGCGCTGGCGGCTCGGTCAGCACGGATGGCACCGATCCCTTCCTGGGCATTGGTCTCACCTTCAAGGCCGGCAGCGTGGTGGGACTGGGTGCCCGTTTCACCCGCTACGATCTGGATGAAGATGATGCCACCATGGCGTCAGCCAATATCGAGTTCTACTTCTGATCGCGCGGGGGCTGCCTTGCGGTGGCCCCCGTCAGAACCGGTACGCCGTCGTTGTCATCACCTTCGCCACCAGCCGCATCAGTTTCTGCACGGGCGGTGGCAGGCGCAGGGCGCCGGCACGTTTGGCCATGTGGGCGTGACGGGCTTCGTCATCGTGCATCTGCTGCAGGATCTGGCGGGTGCGCTCGTCCTCGGCTGGCAGTTGCTGCAGATGGCTCTGCAGATGGGCACAGACCTGGTTTTCGGTTTCCTCCACAAAGCCCAGGCTCCAGCGGTCGCCGACAATGCCGGCGCCGGCACCAATGCCAAACGACATCAGATACCACAGCGGATTGAGAAAGCTGGTGTGGCTGTCCAGTTCATCCAGACGCTGCTCGCACCAGGCCAGATGATCCTCTTCTTCCTGGGCGGAAATTTCCATCTGGCGGCGGATGCGCGGCAGCCGTGCGGTGAGAGCCTGGCCGGAATACAGGGCCTGGGCGCAGACTTCGCCGGTGTGATTCACCCGCATCAGGCCGGCCACATGGCGGCGTTCGGCAGGATTGAGAGCGGGAATGTCGGTGCGGGCGGCGGGGAATTCGCGGTCGGTGCCCTGATGACCGCGGGCCACGGTGCGCACGGCGTTGTCGGCCTGGCCGATCAGCCGGTCGAACAGGCTGTAGTGACGTTCTCTGCTTGCCATTTTCAGATGCTCCCCAAACAATACCGGCGCGACGGCTACCATTATAGGGACAGCGCCCCGGCCCCACCAGACACAGATCAAGCCGGCTGGCGGCGGTTCCTCACCCAAGGAGACAACATGAATTTGCGAATTAAATCGCGCGGGCTGTGGGCCGGCCTTGCGACGCTTGCCCTGCTGGGCGGCTGCACCCAGGAAACCCAGAACACGATCGGCCGTGCCATCCAGAACTGGACCGGCACCGATGGCGTCCTCGACATTTACGCCGGCGACAAACTGGTCAAGCGCTTCATCAAGATCGACAAGCTTTCCACCGCGCTGGCCACTTCCGGCAGCGGCGAGGCGCGCTCCTACCGTTTTGGCTACGGCATCATGGACGTCAACCAGAACCTGCAGGTGGATCCGGGCGAGAAGAAGGTTTACTTCGAGATCAGCGATTTTTCCACACCCTACATTTTTTACGAAAACCCTGGCCTGTAAGGAAAGGTGACCCGCATGCCGGATTTGCGCGATCTGGAAATCATGATTCAGTCGAAGGTGCCGCTCATCGTGATCGAAACTTTCGAGGAGCCGCGCGCGCTGGACATGATCGCCCGCGCCGGCATCAAGCAGAACAAGCCGGTGTTCGTCTGGTCGATCACGGAAGGCCTGAAACGCGTCGATCTGGAGCATGCGGTGGCCGAGCGCCTGACCACCGAGCCGGATGCCACGCTCACCCACATCAAGGGCACCGGTCGCGCCGGCATTTACGTGCTGTGCGACTTCCATCCCTTCCTCAGCGACAATCCGAAAAACGTGCGTCTGCTGAAAGAAATTGCCATGCGTTACGAGCAGCTGCAGCACACCGTGATCCTGCTCAGCCACGCACTCACCATTCCGCCGGAAATCAAACGCTACTGCGCGCAGATGGAACTGTCGCTGCCCGGTGATGAAGCGTTGCTGAGCATGATTCGCGAGGAAGCCAGCCTGTGGTCGAATCGCAATGGCGGGCAGAAGGTGCGCACCGACAATCGCACTCTGGAAAAACTGGTGGCGAATCTGCGCGGCATGACGTTTTCCGATGCGCGGCGTCTGGCGCGGGGCGCGATCATCGATGACGGTGCCATCACTGCCACCGATCTGCCGGAAATGAACAAGGCGAAATTCCAGCTGCTGGATCTCAACAGTGTGCTCAGCTACGAGTACGACACGGCGGATTTTGCCGAAGTGGGCGGTTTGACTGGCTTGAAGCGCTGGCTACAGCAGCGACGTGATGTTTTCCACAATCCCAGTCCGCAGCTGGATGCGCCCAAGGGCATTCTGCTGCTGGGTGTGCAGGGCAGCGGTAAAAGTCTGGCGGCGAAAGCCGTGGCCGGCCTGTGGGGTGTGCCGCTGCTGCGGCTGGACTGCGCGGCGCTGTACAACAAATTCATCGGCGAAACCGAAAAGAACCTGCGCGATGCGCTGAAGCTCGCCGACACGCTGGCACCCTGCGTGCTCTGGATGGATGAGCTGGAAAAAAGTCTCGCAACCGATGACAACGACAACGGCACCTCCAAGCGTCTGCTGGGCACACTGCTGACCTGGATGGCGGAACGCAGCAAGCCCGTGTTCATCGTCGGCACATCGAATGATATTTCGCGCATGCCGCCGGAACTGGTGCGCAAGGGGCGGCTCGATGAAATCTTTTTTGTCGATCTGCCGGACGAGTCCGTGCGTCGCGACATTTTCAGCATTCATCTGCGCAAACGTAAGCAGGAGCCGGCGGCGTTCGATCTGGAGCGGCTGGCGCGCGCCAGTGAAGGTTTCTCCGGCGCCGAGATCGAACAGGCGGTGGTGGCGGGGCTTTATCGTTGCGCCGCAGAACAGACGCCGCTGGATACCCAGCACATCCTGCAGGAAATCTCCGCCACCAGCCCGCTGTCGGTGGTGATGGCGGAAAAGATCGCGCAGTTGCGCGCCTGGGCTGCCGATCGCACTGTGCCCGCAGACTGACTCCGTGGAAACGCTGCCGCCGCCCACACCCGACCTGCAGCTGGCGCTGACCGCGTCCAGCGTGTCCGCCGCCTATCTGCAGTCGCTGCTGCCAGCGCTGGCGCGTCATTACGGCCTGGATGAAAACGCGCTGCTGCACGCCGCCGGCCTCTCGTCACAGCAATTGCAGGATGCAGAAAAACTGGTGCCGCTGGTGCAGGCCGGCGCGCTGTTTCTGCAGATCCTGCGTGCCAGTGGCGATCAGGGTTTGGGGCTGGTGATGGGGTTGCTGGTGCAGCCGCGTTCCTATCAGGTGCTGGGTTATGCGGTGCTCAGCAGCGCCAATCTGGGCGAGGCGATCGATCGCCTGATCCGCTACGAAAAACTGGTGGGCAAGCTCGGTACCACGCAATTGCTGCGCGAGGGCGAACGCTGTCGCTTGCAGTGGCACTGTCCGCTCAGCGGTGACTGGACCCGTTATATCAAGGAAGCCGCCATCGCCGGCTGGGTGACCTATGCCCGCGCATTGCTGGGCGGCAACGTGGCGCCGTCACAGGTCTGCTTCGATCATGCGGCGCTGGTGCCGCTGCAGCGCTATGACGCCGTGTTTCACTGTCCGGTACAGATGAATGCCGGCTGGTGCGGAGTGGAATTCGATGCGGCGCTGCTGGCGTTGCCGCTGCACAGTGCCGATCCGGGGCTGCGCGCGCTGATGGATGCGCAGGCGCAGCAGCTGCTGCAGGATTTCGAGCAGACCACCAATCTGGTGAGTGAAGTGCGCGCGCAGATCGCCCAGGCGTTGCCCAATGGCGAGCCGGCGCTGGAAACGGTGGCGGTGCGGCTGCAGCTGTCGGCGCGGGCACTGCAGCACCGGCTGAAGCAGAATGGCGTGACCTTCAAGGAACTGGTGGACAGCGTGCGCAAGGCGCTGGTGCTGCACTATCTGCGCGATCCGCACACCAGCCTGCAGGACGTGGCATTTCTGCTGGGCTTTTCCGAACAGAGCGCTTTCAGTCGTGCCTTTCGCCGCTGGCATGGCTGCGCGCCGCAGCAGTTTCGCAGGCAGCAGGCGCAGCCCTAGCCGATCACCTTGCGATTCTTTTCCCCCGCCAGCGCAGGCGGCCGCGACCAGCGCAGCAAGGTGTCGCGCAATTCGCTCAGTTCGATCGGTTTCGACAGGTGTGCATTCATGCCGCTTTGCAGGCTGCGCTCCTTGTGCTCATCCATGATGTGCGCGGTGAGCGCGATGATCGGTAGCGGCGCGCGACCTTCCTGTTTTTCCCACTGCCGGATCGCGGCCGCAGCCTCGAATCCGTTCATGACCGGCATCTCGCAATCCATCAGGATCAGATCGAACGGCTGCTGCTTCACCAGGTCCAGCGCCGCGCGGCCGTTGTCCACCGTCCACGACCGCATGCCCAGCCGCGCCAGCATGCCCTTGATGACTTTCTGGCTCAGGTGATGGTCTTCCGCCACCAGGATGCTCAGGGCCGGCAGTTCTTCCTGGCGCGCGCTGTCGTGCGGATGTTCCGACTGGATGCGGCGCAGATGGGCCAGATCCTCCAGCAGGATCATTTTCAGCAGGCGGCCGGTCACCGGCTTGGTGATGACGCGGCGAATGCCGGCGTTGCGCGCGGCGGTGGAACTGGGCGCCAGCCCCAGGCCGGTCAGCATCAGCACCAGCGGATCGTTGGTGATCAGCGCGTCTTCCCTGATGCGGGCGGCCAGTTCCATGCCGCTCATGCCCGGCATTTCGTGATCCAGAATCACGATGTCGAACGGTTCGTGAATGTTGGCCTGGTTGTGCAGCATGGCCAGCGCCTGCTTGCCATTGACGGCGGAGGCGACCTGCATGCCCCAGCTGGCGGCCTGCTGCTGCAGCACGAGGCGGCACGAGGCGTTATCGTCCACCACCAGCAGGCGCAGACCCTGCAATTGCTCCGCCACCAGCGGCTGTTCCTGACCCTCGGCATCCGGTTCCAGCGGAATGCTGAACCAGAAGGTGCTGCCCTTGTGCAGCTGGCTCTGTGCGCCGATTTCGCCGTCCATCATGCGCACCAGCTGCTGCGAGATCGACAGCCCCAGGCCGTGATGATTGAGCTGGTCCAGATGGTCGCGGCGCGAATCGAACAGCTGCTGCAGCTGGTCACGGCCCATGCCCACGCCGGTATCGGTCACGCTGAAACGGATGTGGCGCGGCGAGATGTCCGGATCGTTGGCGATGTCGATCACCACTTCGCCGTGATCGGTGAACTTGATGGCGTTGGAAATCAGGTTGGCCAGCACCTGGCGGATGCGGGCCGGATCGCCCTTGACCTGGATGGGTACGTCGCCCTGGATGTGGGTGACCAGCTCCAGGCGTTTTTCCTCGGCGCGCACCTTGTAGGCGTCGATGCACTCGCCCAGCATGGTGCCGATGTCGAACGAGCTGATGTCCAGCGCCATGCGCCCGGTCTCGATTTTCGAATAGTCGAGAATGTCATCGAGAATTTTCAGCAGGTTGTTGCCGGAAGCACTGATGGTGCGCACGAAATCTTCCTGCGCCGGTGACAGCGGCGAGTCTTCCAGCAGTTCGGCCATGCCGAGAATGCCGTTCATGGGGGTGCGGATTTCGTGGCTGATCTGGGCGAGGAATTCGGTCTTGGCGCGGCGCTCGGCGGTCTGGATGGCCTGGTGCTGGCGCTGCTGTTCCGCCAGCCGGGTCTGGATGTACTGCTGCCGGATCAGGCCCAGCCGGGACAGCAGCAGATCGGTGAACAGGGCGCCCAGCATCAGCCAGGTGGTTTCCAGTCCGAACGCCAGCTGGGTGTAGACCACCTGCGCGCTGATGCCGCCCACCAGCAGGATCAGGGTGCGGCCCGGCAGCAGGTAGCGGGCAGGGCGGTTGCCATCCATCACCCGCAGCACGACGGCGTACAGGCTCAGCGGCATGGCCAGCAGCGATACCAGCATGGCCGCCTGGGTGCTGGTACGCGGCGACGTCATGACACACACCAGCATGGTCAGGGCGATGATGCCCAGGCTCAGGCGCAGCACCAGATCCAGATGGCGCCGGGTGTGGGCGGTGTCGAGCAGGGTGCGGCTGAACTGCAGCGCGGTGGCGCACAGCAGCATCATCGACAGCGCGTCCAGCCGGGTCTGCAAATGGGGAATCGGCAGCCACAGGAAGCCGAGGAAGCCCAGCGCCGATCCCAGGTACAGCAGCAGTGCCAGGGCATAGGCGGCAAAGTTCAGGTAATTCACGTCGCGCCAGCGCACCAGCTGGTACAGGGCGCCCACGAACAGCATCACCACGATGCCGGCACCGACGCCGATCACCAGCTGCTCCAGCTGCTGTTCCTGATAGAACGACACCGGGTCCGCCAGATGCAGCGAGAAATTCAGGTACTGGTCCGAGCGCATGCGGATCAGGAACACGTTGCCCGGTCCTGGCGCCAGTGGCAGATCCACCACCGGGGCGCGATGGCGGATATCGCCGTACACGCCGGGCGTCTGGCTGCCGGCGGCGCCCAGCGGCAGCAGTCCCAGCGGCGTGAAGCGGTACACATCCATCAGGCCGATATTGGGCCGGCTCAGGAACAGCAGGGCGTTGCGGGCGCTGCCCAGACGGTTGTCCACCTGCAGGCGCAGCCAGACGGTGGAGCGGGTGTAGCCAAAACGGAGGATGGAGGTGCGGGCGGGGGTGAATTGCTGGATCAGGGCGGGGTCGGTGAAGCTTTGCGGTTCGAAAATGCTGTCGTCGTCTTCAAAGTAACTCAGGCTGGGGACGATCGACAGGTTGAAATGCGGCGATTCCAGTACCACGCTGGCACTCGCCGGTTGGGCGGCAAGCCACAGCCAGCAGCACAGCACGGTCAGCGCCAGTCCGGTGGCGGTACGGGAAAGGAGGGCTATCAACCTCATGGGAATCCGTGCTTGCATCCTGCGGCTGGTTAAATTCGGGCCAAGTATATCCCACTTGACGCGGGAGTCTAAAAGTTTGGCTGGCGTCTGTCGGACAATCTGACTGGCGGTGCGGGCCTATTCGGTTGAACGCAGCAGGTAGGCCTGGAAGCCGGCGCTGATCAGCAGGTAAACCCCCAGTTCGCTGCGCCGTCCGGCATTCGCCGACACCACATAGGATTTCTCCCGGGCGAATTCGGCCATGCGGTCGCGCAGGCGGTTGAGGGGCACATTGATGCTGCCCTCGTCATGCTGGTGCTTGTATTCGCCAGACAGCCGCACGTCCAGCAGCACCAGTGGCTGGCCACTGCCCCGCAGCCGGTCCAGATCCGGCGTGCTCAGGGTGCGCAGCACCGGCTCTTCCAGCAGCTTCTTGAACTCGTCCTTGTCCAGATACATCAGCTTGCCGGCGGTTTCCATGGTGATGGTGGCGTTGCGGGTGGTTTCTCCGATCAGGGCCTCCTCGCCGAAGAAACGTCCGGTGGACAGCTCCGCCAGCGTGCGTTCGCCATCGGCACCGCGCCGGCTGACGCGGGCCCGGCCGGACGCCAGCACGTAGAAACGGTCGCCGGGCTGGCCTTCGTGCACCACCACTTCACCGGCGGCGCAGGTCTGGCTTTTGAAGGTGGCGAACAGCTGCTGGATATGGGCCGGCGGCACCTTGCTGAACAGGTCGGATTCCAGCAGCGCCGACATCCAGTCCTCCTCCGCAACACCGCCGCCCTGATCGCCGCCGGTGGCCTGTTCCCAGGTCATCAGCAGGTCGAGCTGGTCGCGGTCGAACTGCAGCAGCAGGCTGTCCAGCGTGGTGATGGCGGACAGCCGGTGCGGTCTGGCGCTGTCGAGGGCGAAGGTGCAGGCGGCGTCGCCGGCCTTGATTGCGGTGATGTTGAAATCTTCATCCAGCAGGTCCACGGCGCCCTGCAGCAGGTAGTACACCTGTGCATCTTCCTGGCCGCGCTTGAACAGCTTCTTGCGCGGCGGCACGATCTGCACCTGGGCAATTTTCAGCACTTCCTGCAGATGGTGGTCCGGCATTTCATTGAATGGCACCAGTGCTTTCAGATGTGCCGCCTCCAGCACAAAACCCGGTTTTGCCTCGTCTTTGGCCTGGCCGCCCAGCAGGTTGGAGAGTTTGGACAGAATATTCATGATATTGGTGCCGCCTGGAGTGGATGCGCGGGAAGGCTTCCCTGTTTTCCTGATTTTCAGTGTAGACGGGGGTGGCGCGAACCGGCAGGGCAAAAGCGCCGAAATTGAAACCCGTCACTGTCTGGACAGTAATTGTTCGGCGGCGGGGAGATTCCAGGCGCAACAACGGAAAAAGAATTATGATATACGGCATTCGTCACCAGTCCTGATCCGGTTTTCCTCCCCCTATTTCCCAGTACGGAACTTTCATGAAAGTTGCGATTCTTTCCCGTAACCGCAATCTGTATTCCACCCGTCGTCTGGTGGAAGCCGCCGAGGCCCGTGGCCACGAGGCCCATGTCATCGACACGTTGCGCTGCTACATGAACATGGCCACCCACAAACCCACCATCCATTACAAGGGCAAGGCGCTGGAGGATTTCGATGCGGTGATTCCGCGCATCGGTGCCTCCATCACGTTTTATGGCACGGCGGTGGTGCGGCAGTTTGAAATGATGGGCGTGTTCACCCTGAACGAATCCGTGGCCATCTCCCGTTCCCGCGACAAGCTGCGCTCGCTGCAGCTGCTGTCGCGCAAGGGCATCGGCATGCCGGTGACCTGTTTCGCCCACTCGCCGGATGAAATTCCCGACCTGATCGACATGGTGGGTGGCGCGCCGCTGGTGATCAAACTGCTGGAAGGCACCCAGGGCATCGGCGTGGTGCTGGCGGACACACGCAAGGTGGCTGAAAGTGTGATCGAGGCGTTTCTCGGCCTGAAAGCCAACATCCTGATCCAGGAATACATTGCCGAATCCAACGGCGCCGACATCCGCTGCTTCGTGGTGGGCGACAAGGTGGTGGCGGCGATGAAACGGCAGGCCAAGCCGGGCGAGTTCCGTTCCAACCTGCATCGCGGCGGTTCGGCCAGCCTGATCAAGATCACGCCGGAGGAACGTTCGATGGCGGTGCGCGCGGCGCGCATCATGGGGCTGAATGTGGCGGGCGTGGATCTGATCCGTTCCAATCACGGACCGCTGGTGATGGAAGTGAATTCCTCACCGGGACTGGAAGGCATCGAGGCCGCCAGCGGCAAGGACATCGCCGGACTGATTTACGCGTTCATCGAAAAACGGCTGGAGGAAGGCAGTGCCAGCACGCGCACGGTGGGCAAGGGCTGAGGGTGTGCGGGAAGTGGTTCCGGCACGGATCGATCAAGGCGGGGTCAGAGCGACCCTGGCATAAGTCAGGCAGAAAACAGGCACAAAAAAGGAGCGACGAATCGCTCCTTTTTTGTTGGCGTCCGTGCCGGTCGAATCATTTCAGGGTGAAACGTACATTGGCGCCGTCGTACACCATGCTGAAGGCCTTGCCGCTGCGGGTGGGCGGGGCGTTGCCGGAGGTTTCATCGGTCGCAAGCCAGTCGCCGCCTGCATCGCGGAACAGCACCGAGTAGGGCGCCGCCAGATCGTCATTGCGGGTGCCTTCCCCGGTCACAATCGCCGCGCAGCTGATCTGCTTGGTGCGGCCGTAGCCACCCAGCGTGCCGATGCTGGCCTGCAGGTCGTCGCTCAGCTTGATCCAGCGCGAACTGTAGTCACCGCTGTAGGTGATTTCGGAACTGGCGGTGGCTTTCGGATAGCTGTAGGTCGTGGTGCCGAAGTCGATGATCCTGTTATTGCTGACGGTGCCGACCGGTTTGGTGGCGCCCTTGAAGTTGCTCCACACCAGCTGGTGGCTGTCGTTGTAGTGGAGTGTGTACAGCGTCAGCGCGCTGCTGCAGTCGCTGACGTCCACGCTGCTGCCGTTGTCCTGCACGAAATGCACGCGGTAGACGGTGTCGGTGTATTCGGCGGCCAGCGTTTCGCCGTCGCTGACGCCGTTTTCAGTGCGGATGTCGCCGGCCACTTCCATCCAGATGCCGGTCAGGCTGGACGTGCTCAATGTGCTCTGGGCAGCTTCCAGCTGGCTGGAAAAATCGTCGATGTTGGCGCTGATCTGCTGTTGCTGGGCTGAAGTGGTCAGGGGGGTGTCGCCGGCCGGGCTGGCACTGGAATCGCTGCCGGACGAACCGCCGGAGCCGCCGCCACCGCAGGCAGCAAGAATAAAGGGAGTCAGGGTTACCAGTAGTTTTATTGTTTTCATAGTTACGATCCGGTGCGCGGGAGAATCAGGGAGCCTGTCAGGCATGACCAAATAATAACCAAAGCTGAGGGGGGCCGGGTCGTAACTTGTGAGGATTGTGGTGGTGAAACCGCAAAGGAATGTAGCGTTTTGTAAGCGGGTGAGTCAGTTCGGGGAGGGATGGAGCGGTGGTGGACACTGCCTGTGCCGGCAGTGTCCGGTTGCGATCAACCCCGACGCTCGCGCTCCACGGCGCGGTAGCCGATGTCGTCGCGGTAGTAGACGTTGTTCCAGTTGATCTGCTTCACCAGGTCATAGGCGCGGGACTGGGCCTGGGCCACGGTGTCGCCCAGCGCGGCGGCGCACAGCACACGGCCGCCGTTGGTCACCACGCGGCCATCCTTCAGGGTGGTGCCGGCGTGGAAGACCTTGGCGTTGTCCTGCTCCTGTTCCGGCAGACCCAGGATGATATCGCCCTTGTGATAGTCGTCCGGGTAGCCACCGGCGGCCATCACTACGCCGAGGGCGGCGCGCGGGTCCCACAGGGCATCGGTCTGGTTCAGTTTGCCTTCCAGCGCCATGTCGCACAGCTCCACCAGATCCGAGCGCAGGCGCATCATGATCGGCTGGGTTTCCGGATCGCCGAAGCGGCAGTTGAATTCCAGCACCTTGGGCACGCCATCGGGAGTGATCATCACGCCGGCATAGAGGAAACCGGTGTAGACATTGCCTTCGTCCGCCATGCCGCGCACGGTGGGATACATGACTTCATCCATGATGCGCTGGGAAATTTCCGGCGTGACCACCGGTGCGGGGGAATAGGCGCCCATGCCGCCAGTGTTGGGACCCTGATCGCCGTTGTCGCGGGCCTTGTGATCCTGCGAGGTGGCCATCGGCAGCACATTCTCGCCGTCCACCATGCAGATGAAGCTGGCTTCCTCGCCCACCAGGAATTCCTCGATCACCACGCGGCTGCCGGCATTGCCAAACTTGTTGCCCGCCAGCATGTCCTGCACTGCGGCGATGGCTTCATCTTCCGTCTGCGCCAGAATCACGCCCTTGCCGGCGGCCAGACCATCGGCTTTCACTACGATCGGCGCGCCCTGCTGCTTGATGTAGGCCACGGCCTGCTCGATGTCAGTGAAATTGCCGTAAGCGGCGGTAGGAATTTTGTGACGTGCCAGAAAATCCTTGGTGAAGGCCTTGGAGCCTTCCAGCTGCGCGGCATTTTTCGTCGGACCGAAACATTTCAGGCCGGCGGCGCGGAAGGCATCCACCACGCCGTTCACCAGCGGCGCTTCCGGACCGACGATGGTCAGGTAAATATTATTCTGCTGCGCGAACTGCACCAGCTGGTCGTTGGCCAGCACGTCAATCGCCACGTTTTCCACCTTGTGCTCCAGCGCAGTGCCGGCGTTGCCTGGCGCGACAAACACTTTTTCCACCTTGGGTGACTGTGCCACTTTCCAGGCCAGCGCGTGTTCGCGTCCGCCGTTGCCAATGATCAGGATTTTCATGGGTCGTCCTCGGTCTGAAAAAATGCTGTCGTGTCTGCGGAAATCAGCGCTGAATGATCAGTGGCGGAAATGCCGCATGCCAGTGAATACCATCGCGATGTCCGCTTCGTCCGCCGCCGCAATCACTTCCTCGTCGCGGATCGAGCCACCGGGCTGGATCACTGCGCGGATGCCGGCTTTCGCCGCTGCATCGATGCCATCGCGGAACGGGAAAAATGCGTCCGACGCCATCACCGAACCTGGCACCACCAGGCCTTCGTCTTCCGCCTTGATGCCCGCGATTTTCGCGCTGTAGACGCGGCTCATCTGGCCGGCGCCGATGCCAATGGTCTGCAGGTTTTTCGCATAGACAATGGCGTTGGATTTGACGAACTTCGCCACCTGCCAGCAGAACAGCAGATCGCGCATTTCCTCTTCCGAGGGCGCGCGCTTGGTTACCACTTTCAGGTCGGCGCGGGTGATCATGCCGTTGTCGCGATCCTGCACCAGCAGGCCGCCGTTGACGCGCTTGTAATCGAAACCGTCAACACGCTTGCCCCACTGCTCGCACACCAGCAGGCGCACGTTTTTCTTCTCGCCGACGATGCTGATGGCCTTGTCGCTGGCGCCCGGTGCGATGATCACTTCCACGAACTGCTTGTCGACAATGGCGCGGGCCGTCACTTCATCCAGCGGCTGGTTGAAGGCGATGATGCCGCCAAAAGCCGAGGTGGGATCGGTCTGGAAGGCGCGCAGATAGGCTTCGTGAATATCCTTGCCGATGGCCACGCCGCAGGGATTGGCGTGCTTGACGATCACGCAGGCCGGCTCCTGGAACGACTTCACGCATTCCAGCGCCGCATCGGTATCCGCCACGTTGTTGAAGGACAGTTCCTTGCCCTGCAGCACTTGGGCGGTGCTCACGCTGGGCTCGGCGGGTTTGGCTTCCTTGTAGAAGGCGGCGCGCTGGTGCGGGTTCTCGCCATAACGCATTTCCTGCACTTTCTCGAACTGCATGTTGAAGGTGCGCGGGAAGGTGGATTTGCTGCCGTCGGCCTGCAGGCAGCCCAGGTAGTTGGCGATCATGCCATCGTATTTGGCGGTGTGTTCGAAGGCGGCCAGGGCCAGTTCGAAGCGGGTGCGGTCGCTGACCACGTTGCCGCCGGTTTTCATTTCGTCCAGCACGCGGCCGTAATCGGCGGCGTTCACCACGATGGTGACCCATTTGTGGTTCTTGGCGGAGGAGCGGACCATGGTGGGTCCGCCAATGTCGATGTTCTCGATAGCAGTTTCCAGATCACAATCTGGTTTGGCCACGGTCTGTTCGAACGGGTACAGGTTGACTGCCACCAGGTCGATGGGGGTGATGCCGTGCTCGCTCATGACAGCGCCATCCACGTCGCGCCGGCCCAGGATGCCGCCGTGCACCTTGGGGTGCAGGGT
>CAZBII010000095.1:0-17510 GCA_964491665.1 uncultured Moraxellaceae bacterium | reverse complement strand
GGAGCTGGAGCGCCTCGCCACCGAATTGATCAGTCACGAGACGCTGGGAGTGGACGAGGTCCGGGCGCTGCTGGAACAGCCGGCGTGAAGCGTTAAAAATCGCGCTTCACCACTTATAGTGCACGGTGTAGGTCACCACCTTTTCTTCATCCGGCTTCAGCTCGGCCACGAATTCCACCGTGTCGGCATCCTTCTTCACGAAGTCCTGGCTGGAGGTTTCGATTTTCCATTCGTTCCAGCGGTACAGGTGCTCCACCGCCGTCACGCTGGCCTTTTCCTTCTTGCGATTCTTCAGCGTGATTTTGAAGGACTCGCGAATCCAGTTTTCCTGGGAATTGATCTTGTAATCCACCCGCTCGCGCTCGCCCACGATGTCGAAGGCATTGCCGGTATACAGGCGCACGGTTTCGTTGGAAGGTGTATGGTCGATGCTGTTCTCGCCGAGGAATTCCAGCTGGCTGTCATCGCCTTTCTGGTAGAAACGCACGCGGCCTTTGGGTAGCGGAATGCCCAGCTGGTTGTCTTTCGCGTTCTTGAATTCGCGCATGATCCAGACTTTCTTGCTGCTGCGGGTGCCGTACTCGGGGCTGTTGCGGATGTCTTCCGGCGACAGGTAGCGGAAGCGCTCGTCGATGGCGGCGCCGTCATACACGTACAGTTTTTTCGCACTGACGCCATCGGCATTCAGAAATTCCACCTGCTTGGTTTCGCCGTCCTGCAGATCCAGTTTGCGCTGCAGGGAATACAGGTGGTATTCGTCGAAATCCTGCTGGGTGACCGCCGGTGCCGGGGCCGCCATTTCCGCCATCATGGCCTTGGCGACAAACTGTGGCTGCGGTTGCACCTTGTTCACGTCGCCGGCCATCAGTTTCACGGTGGCCTGTTCGAAATTCTTGCCGGAATTGTTGCTGAACGTGACCCAGCCGCTGAGAGCCACCTTGTCGCTGTCGTCGCGCGCCACGATGTTGTAATCCGCTTTCCAGTTCAGGCCGCCGGTGAGATAGGCGATTTCCAGCGGCGCCTTGCCACCCTGCGAGGATTCCACCTGCCACTGCAACGCCGGTTTCAGCAGCGTGTCGTCCTTCAGCGCGGGAAACAGCGGCCGGCCCGGTAGCCCGAAGCGGGTTTTGCCTTCCATCTCGATGATGGGGGTGGCGCCGGCGGTGCCGTAGCCGCTGCGGACGATGGTGCCGGGCACCACGCTGTTTTTGTCGTCGCGGGTGATTTCAAAGTCGATGGTCTTGCCTTCGAAGTAGTGCAGCAGCAGTGGTTCGCTGATCACGTTGGCCAGATAATTCTGTTCCAGGATGCGGATCTGCCAGTCCTTGTCGCGGCTGCGCAGGACCACCGAATCCGGTTCCAGCTGCTGCGTGATTTCCTGATACTGCACGCGGTTCTGGCCCTTGTTCACGTCCAGTTCCAGCGTGTCGCGCACCACGGCGAAATTGCCGTTGTAGATGGTGAGGGAAGGCGCGGCCTGCAGCGCGGAAGTGAACGCGGAGGCAGTTGCGATGGAAATGGCCAGCAGGGATTTGGGCAGCATGATGGGCATCCTTGGGTTCGGCAGTCCGGCGGCCGTCAGCCGCCGGGTGTTGGAGACACGGTCCCGTCAGACCGGATAACGGGCCTGCAGTTCACGATAGACGGCGTCGGCAAAATCATCGGTCACTGCCAGTTGTGCCAGCACTTCCGCCAGATGCTCATTGTCTTCCCGGCCGTGCCACTTCTTGTGATAGGTGCCGTCCTTGTAGCCGTGATCCTGGCGGAAAAAATTCAGCACGTTCTTGCCGATGTACTGGCGGTACAGATCGTCAAAGCCGAAATCCGTCAGCGTCATCAGCTGGCAGAACAGGGGAATGGAAAAACCTTTTGTGGTCAGCACGTCCTGCGCCAGCATTTCCACCGCGACGCGAAAATCCGGCGTGCGGGTGGTGCTGGTCCATTCCTGTTGCAGATGGCGGGCGATGGCGGCGTGGTCGTGACCCTGTTGCAGCAGGATGCTCATGCCGAAATGCCAGATGTCGACGATTTCCAGCTGGATCTGCGGCAGGTCGGGGGTCTGCTTTTTCCACCATTTCCAGCCGAAGTGGTCCATCAGTTCGGCGCACTCGGTCCAGATGGCGCGGTACCATTCGTAGTGCTGGTCGCGCCACTGCGGATGCACCTTGGTGTTCATCCTGTCCTGCAGCGCCAGCATGGCGGTGAGTTGTGCTTGCATGTGAATTCCTGCGTTGAATGGTTTTCGAAAATGTTACTCGAAGCCCAGCTGCTGCACGTCGCGGTGCCGTTCGCGCTGCAGGTGCAGGCCGGCATACAGCACGATCAGGCCGGCCATGCTCAGGTACAGCGGCCACCAGAAATTGGGACGGTTGACGACGAAGCGGTCGGGTTGTTCCGGATCGTAGAACACGACGGAGACCGGCATGGTGTCGGGTCTGGCGGGCAGGTCGAGCTGGAAGTGGCGTTCATCGACGCGGTAGTGCGGAGTGCTGGCCGGCTCCTGGATGACCTGGGCGCTGGGCCAGTTCTGTTGTTGCAGGGCGGTGTGGAGAAGCTTGAGGCTCCAGCCCATGGTGATCAGGCCGCCGAGAATCGACAGCCAGGCGACTAAGCGGATTGCCGGGTGTTTTTTTTGTAGGGTCGGCATGGGGTATTCCTGTGGGCGGGGGAAACTGACGGCTATGCTAGCGCAAGGCCGACAGGAGGCTCAATCCGGATTCGATGCAACCGGCATTCGCCGGGATGCCGGTCGGGTCCGCTCAGTCCGACAGCATCTTGCGCACGGCGTCGCGCAGGTTGCCCGGTTCCCGTTTGACAGGTGCTGCCGGTTCCGGCGGTGCGGGTGACTGGCCGACGGGCATCTTGCCGGTGCGCTCCAGTTCCTGCACGTAACCGCGGTCCTGCAGACGGGCAATTGACAGCAGGGCCTTGGCGCGCATGCGATCGAGCTGGGTCTGGTGCTGATCAACGATGCCGGTGGCCACAGACTGCAGATAGGCTCGGTTGCTGGCGAGTGCCACCGCAATCTGTCCCTGCAGGCCGTTGATGCGCTGCTCCAGCTCCACCACGCGGCCTTCAAAGCCGTGGAAGCGGTCGAGGCGGGCGGCGCGGGCCTGTTCCAGGCCGCGAATGCGCACTTCCATTTCTGCCAGCAGATTGTCGATGGCAATGCGGTCCTTGCTCATTTCCCAGCGCCGGTCGACCGCCGTGGCATTCAGATCCCACATCAGCAGGCCTTTGAGCATTTTCAGCTTGGCCCATTCCTCTTCGTACAGCTCCGGCTCGCCCAGGGATTTCAGGGTGGCTTCGGCTGCAGCAATGCGTTCCTTCTGGTCCAGCTGCGGCACGGTGGCGGTGCCGGCCAGATCGTCGTTGGCCAGAATCTGGTCCAGCTTCGCGCTGTACTCGTCCAGTTTCACGCGGGCATAGGCGTGAAACTTGCGGGAATACTGGATGGCTTTCTCAGACTTGGGACCGACTTTCGCCAGCCGCTCGACGTTGGAGGCAATCATCTGGTTGTAGCTGGGCAGCTGGCGTTTCCAGTGCACCAGCACCATGTACAGGCGCTGCAGTTCGCGGTAGTCGCGATAGACGCGCTGGAATTCGTTGCTGGCGAAATACAGGTACAGATAGCGCGAGGCCGGATCGTCCTTGGCCAGTTTGAACGGCGGGATTTCACCCATCACATTGCGCGTGTCGTCCAGCGAAATGGGGCTGATCTTTTCCACCCAGTCCGGCTGCATGATGTTCTGCTTCACCGTGTCGAGGGTGGCGCGCTGGTCGCGGAACACGTCGTGGGCCTGGCGGTAGCGGTCCAGTGCTTCCTGCAGCGCGCCCTGTTGTTCGAACACGTAGGGAATGTTGAGCAGGGCTTCCTGCACGGCGGGATCGGTCAGGTCGCGCTCGGCCAGTTCCAGCCAGGGCGTCAGGGCCTCGGTCTGGTCGCCGGAGTGGAAACCGGTCCAGCCCAGGGCCAGCAGGCCGCGATTGGCCACCGGTCCGTACAGGCGGATGCCTTCCAGAATCTCGCGCGCCTTCTCCCATTTTTCCTGCTTCAGATAGCGCACGCCCAGAGCGAGGGTGGCCTGATCCTTCAGCACCAGACTGCTCTCGTCAGTGACCTTGCTCTCCGCCACGGCGGTGTAATAGCGGGTAGCCTTGTTCAGTTCACCCAGTTGGGCGAAGGCGGAACCCAGGTTGAAGCGGGCGTACACGCCGAGCTTCTTGTCGTCTTTCAGGTAGGGCAGCAGCACCTTGGCCTGCTCGGTCTCGCCCAGGCGGATGTGGCACAGGGCCAGCAGCAGCGAGTGCTCGGTGGCGCGTTTTTCCAGCGGCGCCACGATGTTGTTCGCCAGAATGTCGCGGGCGCGGGCGATGTCGCCGCTCTTGTAATAGATGCGCGCCAGCTGGTACCAGGCTTCGTCCGCAGCGGCGGGAGAGGCATTGCTGGCCAGCAGCTGGCGGAAAATGGCTTCGCCCTTGTCGAGCATGCCGTAGGAGGTGTACAGCGCACCCAGCAACACTTGCGCGTGCTCGGAATCGCGACCCAGCTGCCCCCGTTCCTGCGCCACCAGAATCTTGGTGATAGACGCGAAATAGCGCTGCTGGTAGTACTCGTACAGCGCGTCGCCGTAAGGCAGATCCACGATGACGTTGGGCTGGTCGATCGGCTTCAGCTTCGGCGGCGGGGCGTCTTTCTGCTGGCCGGATTCGTCGGCGCTGTCATCGCCGCTAAAGGGCCAGAGTTCCAGCATGGAATCCATCGCATCTGTCACCGGCGCGAAGAAACCGCGCTCGGTCTGCTGGAGGCTGGTGGTGCCGGGCGTTTCGACGGCAGCCGGCGTTTCGGTGACTGCGTCTGCCGCCTCAGCCGTTTCCTCGGCGAAAACGGGCGTTGCCGCCAGCGCGATGGCCAGCGCCAGTACCCGCAACGGTTGCGGTGCCAGCCAGGATTGTTTGAAGTGGAAGAAGGAATTCAATGCCGTGTCCTCAGCCATCACTCCCACTGTTTCAGACGGAAGGTGGGCTGTTGACGCAGATTGTCCCCTTCGATGATGAGCTGGACGTACTTGGTGCCACTGGTTTTCTCGAATTCGATACTGACCGCGCGCTTGTAATCGCGGCCTTCCGGGCCCACGCCAGTGACGATCGCCACCAGTTCATGCTCACCCGCCGGCAGGTTGCCGGTGAACAGGCGCTGCACGGCGCCACGGTTCAGGGCTTTCACTTCGCGCTCGGTGTACAGGTGATTGCCCACCGGGCGGTCGTTGATTTTCAGGGTGATGCCGTCCAGCTTGAAATAGGGCAGGGCGTCGAAGGCCACAAACACGTTCACCTGGGTGCTGCTGGGGTAGAGCAGGTCTTCTTCCAGCATGAACAGGTCGCGGTTCACCTGCAGTACCTTGTCTTTCAGCGACTGCATTTCCTGCTGCATGTTCTGGCGTTCGGGAGCGGCCTGGGCGCCGGGGGCTGCCGCCTGACCGGGAGCGGCCTTGCCATTGCCGTACAGGATCTGGTTCAGGTCGACAAATTCCTTTTCTTCCTCGGCGGCGGCGGCTTCTTCTTCCGCTGTGGCAGCAGAAGCCTTGCCTTTCTTGTCGGTGACCTTGGGCGCCGGCGCGTTTTCGTCTTCGCTCAGGATCTCGTCGATCTCGACGTATTCCATGTCGGCGTCATCCATGGCGGCATCTTCTTCCGCGGCATGGACCGGCCAGGACAGCGTGGCCAGCAACGCCAGCAGCGACAGCCCGGCAGTCAGGGAGAGGGGAATTCGGGTTGACCAGCGTGTCACAGGTTTCATTGTTGTCATGCTCTATACGTGGTTCAGTCGGAGCGCGTTCATTCGCGCACCAGGGTTTGCAAAAACTGGTCGAGCTTCGCTTCATCGCCGGGATTGAAACCTTCCGTCATCAGACGCAGGTTGCCATCGCGGTCCACGATGAAGGTGGCCGGCAGATCGTCGATGTCGTAACGCTCGCTGACCCGCACCTCGCCATCCTGCAGCAGGGTGAAATGCAGGTTTTTCTTCTGCGCGTGATGCCGGGCGGCTTCCAGGGTCTCGTCCAGGGAAATGCCCCACACCTTCACGCCCATGTTCGCGTATTTCTGGTGCAGCATTTCCAGCGCTTCCAGCTGCCCGCCGCAGGACCGGCACCAGCTGGCCCAGAATCCCACCACCACCACATAGCCTTTCTGCTCCGACAGCCGCAGGTTGTAGGGCTCGGTGGAATGCAGGGTGAAATCCGGCGCCCGATCACCCACCGGCGGCTTCTTCGCCAGCGCCGGACCGGCGAGCAGGGTGCTCGCCAGTAACAGTGTCAGGGTCATTACCTTGTTCATGCGCAGGCCCCGTCAGGATGGAATGAAGGAAATGGGGTAGGTGTCACGCCACACATCCACATCCATCTTGCCGAAATTGATGCTCTTCACTTTCAGCACGATCTTGCGCTCCAGATCCGGGTCTTTCAGTTCGCTGCTGACCACATCGCAACGGGAAACCGAACCGTTGGGCTGGATCTCCAGACGCAGCACCACAGTGCCTTCCAGGGCCGGATTTTCCCGCAGGGCGCGGCGGTACAGTGAATAGATGGCGCCCTTGTTGCGATCGAATACCAGCTGCACATCTTCGGTGGTACGACGGGCCTTGCCGCCGGCGCCGCGTTTTTCCGCTGCTTTTGCTGCCGGATCGGCAATCGCGCTTTTCACCTGGGAAGCCTGCATGCCGCCACCGGGTGCGGCGCCGAGCTTGCCGGAACCGCCGCCGCCGGAACTGGCCTTGGCCACGGCCACGCCACCACTGCCACCGACTGCAGCCCTGCCAATCAGCGCGCGTTCGGTCTGGCCGCCGGCGCCCACGGTGGCAGCGGCAGTTGTCAGCGTCTGCTGCTCTGTTTTCAGACTGGCCAGATCGTCGCGGGTATCGCGCAGGTCGGCCAGATCGTCAAACACCGCCACGGCAGCGGCGGCCTGCTTCTTGGCAGCTTCCTGTCGGGTCGGTTGCGGCTTCTTCGGCTCGTCCTTCTTCGGCTTGGGCTGTTCCTTCTTCGGCTCTTCCTTCTTCACTTCTTCCTTTTTCGGTTCTTCTTTCTTGGGCTCTTCCTTTTTCGGTTCTTCCTTTGGCTTCTCTTCCACCTTCGGCGGTGGCGGCTTCTGCTTTTCCATCACCAGCTTGGCCAGACGCGGTGGAATGCGCTCCACTTCCTCGCGCTGCTTCTCCGGCAGGGGAATGCGCGGGACCACGATGGTGATGATGACGAATATCAGCAGGAACAGCGCGGCCAGCCGGCGGAACAGCTTTTCTTCTTCCGCGCGACGGTCCCAGGGCAGGGTCGGCGTCGAGAAATACTGCATCTGCATCATGATTTCTGCTCCGCGGCTTTTTTCAGCACGGCCAGCGAAATATTGGTGTACTCGCTGTTGCTGCAGGTCACCATGATCTTGCGCAGCAGGCCGTAGGGAATGGCCTTGTCGCCCATGATGGTGATGTCGCGCTGTGCCACGCCCAGTTCATCCACCGGCGCGACTGACTTGCTGGCTTGATACTGCAGCTCTTTTTGCAGGGCCGGGATCATGTCGCCGGGCAACGCCAGCACGGCAGGTACTTCCGCCACCGGGCGGCCGTTCACCAGAATCAGCTGGTCATTCACCAGCACGGTAATGGTTTCATCCGGCATCTGTTCAGCGGTGGATTGCGGCAGTTTCACCACTTTCTGGCTGGGCGGCTGGATGGCATCGGACGAGTTCACCAGCAGGAAAAATACCAGGATGGTGAAGATGTCCATCAGCGACACCAGGTTCAGCACCGGGTGTTTGGCGCGCTTGCGGCGCCGTTCCATGCGCTTGGCGCGTGCGGAAAGCTTCATGCATTGCCTCCTGTCGCAGCGGGAGCCGCGGGCTGGGGCGCAGACTGGGCATCCGCCGGAGCATCACCAATGGCAATATCCGGAAACAGTTCCACCTTGATGGATTTGCCTTCCTGCATCTGATGGGTCATGCGGACGTGATCCATGGTTTGCACCAGCACGTCATAGGGCGTGTCCCGTTCCAGCAGCAGCGTGACATCGGTGATGTCCGGGAAGCGGCCCTTGATGGCCTTCAGCAATGTGGTCAGGGTGGCGTAATCGTAGCCGGTGGCGGTATTGGCAATGATCTTCAGCGGGCCGGACTGGCGGTCTACCACTTCCAGGCGGTTCTTGTAGATCAGAATTTCCAGGACCAGCGGCTTTTTCGGCTCTTCCTGCTGCTGCGGCACCGATGAGGTGGGCGGCAGGTTCAGGTTCAGTACCGACATTTCCGAGAAGGCCGCCGTGATCAGCAGGAACGGCACCAGCACCACCATCAGGTTCATGAAGGTGGTGATGTTGAGTTCGACCTCGGTGTCCCGGCTGCGAAGCGTGCGTCTGCGCATACAGATGAAAACTCCTGTTCAGTTTCAGTCCGATGCGGAATCAGCCGTTCTCGTTCTGCTTGTTCTTGCTTTGCGCCTGCGCCTGGCGGAATACGTTGAGGAACTTCACCGACGCCATTTCCATGCTGTCGATGAGCTGGTTGGTCTTGGACTGCAGGTAGGCAAAGATCAGCATCAGCGGAATGGCCGCAACCAGACCGAACGCAGTGGTGTTCATCGCGATGGAAATACTGGCAGAGAGCAGGTCGCCTTTCTGGGCAGGGTCAGCGCCGGCTACCGCATCGAACGCCACGATCAGACCCTGGATGGTGCCGAGCAGGCCGAGCAGGGTGGCGATGTTGGCAAAGGTGGCAATGTAGTGGGTGCGACGTTCCAGGCTGGGAATGGCTTCCATCAGACCTTCTTCCATCGCCATTTCCACTTCATCGTGGTGAGTGGCGTAAGCGCTGCGGGACAGTCCATACACCAGGATCTTGGCAACCGCTGCGGTGGAGTTCTTGGCTTCGTCCATGGCGCTCTTGAACTTGCCCTGGGTCAGCAGCGGGAACAGCTTCTTCCACACCATCTGGTTGCGGGTCTGTACCAGGTTCAGGTAAATGAAACGCTCGATCGAAATGGCCAGACCGATGAGAAACACCAGCAGGATGACGTACATGAACACGCCACCCTCGACGAAGAACTGTATCAGGGTTGGGATCATGCCCACGCTGGCGTCTGCAACATTGGCGGCTGCGGTTGTACTGTCCATTTGTGTCTCCTGACTCTTCAGATTTGGATGCGCGAAACAAGAGTTCCGCTGCAATTATGGTTGAATTCCGGTCTGGCTTTTCTGGTACAAAAATTCTTATTGTTCAGCGGATTGCGGGGCAGAGTCCTGCAGCAGGTTAAAGTACTCCACTTCCCGTCGCAATTCGTCACGATCCACCGGCTTCAGTGCGTCATTGAGCACGTCTGAATTGGCGGTAGGCTTGGCGCCCCAGGGATCGACACCCAGTTCCCGCGATTGCCACGGCACCACGTTCAGCACGTTCGGCGCTTCCTTCGTGCCGATGATGGTGGTGCCTTCGTCCACGGCCAGAGCCTGCATCGAAACCAGGTTCAGCAGGGCGGCAGCGCCAAAAGCAGACAGACAATGGACCCGTTTCACATTCATGTTCTTTCCCGTCAGGGCGCCTGGCGCCGCTCGATTTCCTTGAGCCAGCCGGCGACCTTGGCGTCGGGTTCCGGCAGCAGCTTCTGGTACGTCTGGAATTCCTGCAGCGCGAGGGCTGTATCGTGCAAATAAAGATCAGCCAGCACTGCCAGATTATAGTGGGCCTTGGCGTAATTCGCGTCGATGCGGATCGCAGATTCATAACTGGCCTGCGCCTTCTTGAACTGGCCCATCTCGCGGCTGTACACGCCCAGCTGATTCAGGAAATAGGGATTGCGACCGTGAGTCAGCAGACCGTCCTGCAACAGTTTGTGGGCGGCGTCCAGCTGGCCTTTCTTGCGCAGGATGATGGCCTGGTTTACCACGGGGCCGGCCAGCGCGGGATACTGCGCCGACAGCTGGCGGAACTGCGCCAGCGCACCGTCGAGATTGCCTTTCTTCATTTCCAGCAGTGCGCGGTCGAATTCGCCTTTGGCGGCCTTGGCCTGTTTTTCATGCTCCGGGTCGCGGGCAGTGACGGCGACCGACTGCGTGCGCAGGCGTTCCAGCACGGCGGCGGAGTCGGCATCGGCGGGCGCCTTGGTGCCTTCCGCCTTGTCCGCAGCTTCGGCACCGTCCATGCCTTCCATGTCGGCAGCCACGGATTCCGGCATGTCGAAATCTTTTTTCTTCGGTTCGTTGCTGGAACAGGCGCCCAGCAGGACGGCAGCAGCAACGACAACGGCGGGGAGGGCGCGCTTAGTAAATGACATCGACGGACTCCTCTACCTGTTCGGTCTTGCCGTAGCGGCCCGGGCTGAGTTTCTGCAGGGATTCGTAGGTTTTCTTCATCCACTCGTCCCACACGCCGTCTTTGGTGCGCTCGGCGTTGGTCTGGAAGATGGCGATGGCCTTGTCCTCGAACGGCAGGGCCTGGTCTTCCAGCAGGATTTCGTATTCCTCCAGCGCCACGTCATCCAGTCCTCTGGGGCGTTCGCTCTTCATGATGGATTCGGCGAACAGGCGGTAGAGTTCGCCCAGCTTGTAATTGGCGCCGGTGGTGAAGTCGATGACGCCGAACTTGACGGTGTTGGTGTAGGCGTCGCTGGCCTTCTGCATGGCGTCTTTCTTGCGCGCGATGCTGGCTTTCAGCGGCTGGGTCAGCTGGATGCCCTGGAAATTCTGGAACAGCACGTCGGCGGCGTTGTAGGAGCCGTACGCCGCCAGATAGCGGGTGCGGTCGTTGGCTTCGCCGCCGGCGCGCTGATGGGTTTCCACCAGTTTGTTCAGGTACACCAGACGCTGGCTGCTGTTGCCGGCCTTTTCATGCATCTGCGCCGCCTTGTACTGGGCCTCCATGCGCGGGCCGACCGGTGCCGGGTATTCCCGCTCGTACTGTTCATACAGTTTCAGTGCGCTGCCGGTATCGCCGGTTTTTTCCTTCATGCCGGCAGCCTGCCAGAGTGCCTGTCGCGCCAGTTCCGGATCGCTGCCTTTGTTCAGGGTGGCGATGGCCACCAGTTCGGTGGATGCGGCGCCGAGGTTGCCGGTTGATTCGTAGGCCAGACTCAGCTTGGCAGGAACGGTTTTGGCCAGTTCGTGACTGGGGAAGGTCTTGCGGAACTGCTCCAGTACGCTGATCGCCTTGTCGTACTGTTTCTGCTCCAGCAGGATGTTGGCGGCGTCGTACTCGGCGTTGGCGCGGACCGAAGCGGTGGGCGCGACAACGCCCACCCGCAGGAATTCGCCGGCGGCTTCGGCCAGCCTGCCTTCCTTCTGCAGCGCTTCGCCCTGCTTGTAGACGCAGGTGGCCAGCCGTTCCTGATATTCGGCGCGGTCCTTTGCGGGCAGCGAGCGGAATTCCAGCACCTTGGTATAGGCGGTTTCCGCGTCGCGATACTGTGCCTTGTCGAACACGGCGTTGGCGTAGGTGATCCAGGCCTTTTCCCGCAGTGGTTGCGGTGCCGGGGGCACCAGACCGATCACCAGCTGGGTCGCGACGATCACGCCGTCCATATCGCCCAGCGTGAGTTCGTCCTCGATCACGCCGTCCAGGATTTCCGGTGTGTGCTGGTTGGTGGGGTAGGCCTTGGCAAAACGCAGTGAGCTGCTGGCGCGCTTGGCGATCAGGCCACGGTAGGTGGGATCGTTCTTCGGCATCAGCTTGATGTGTTCCTCATGCGCCAGCAGGGCGAAATAGCCCGCCTTTTCCGCGCCGGGATGTGCGGGATAGTCGTAGGCAGTGCGCTCGAATTCCTCGATGGCGCCGTCGAAATCCTTCGCCGCGAACAGCACTTCCGCCAGCAGCATGTTCATGGTGGGCGCGGTCTGGTCGTTCGGCCAGGTGGCAAGGAATTCGCGATACCAGCGGGCGGCCTTCATGTAGTCGTCGGCCTGCTGGCTGGTCTGGGCCTGGGCGTGGTAATGGTTGGCCAGTTCCACCAGATGCAGTTTCAGGTCGGCACTGTATTGCTCGCGCGCTTCGGGTGTGGCGCGCTCCCAATAGGCGCTGTAGATGCCGTACTGGGTGACGAATTTTTCCTTCGCGGGCAGCACCAGGCTGGGGAAGCCGCCTTTCTGGTAGGTGGCAATTTCCCGCGACGACATCGACGGCGCCATCGGATGCAGCGGATGACGCTTGGCGAACAGGGCGAAGGTGTCGGCGGCGTCCTTGTAGCGTTCCTGCATCAGGTACAGTTCGCCCAGGGCCTGATAGACCTCGTGCTCGTAAATGCGCGAGCCGTTGGCGTGAAAATATTCGTAGATGCTCTCGGCGCCATCCAGATTGGAGAACGACATGCTCAGCACGCGCAGGGTGTCGTCCATGATCTTGCGCTTGGTGCCGGAGACTTCCGGCAGCGGAATCGCTTCGATCTTGGGCAGGGTGCGGTCCTTGTTCTCGGCCTTGATCTGCTCCGGCGACTTGGGCGGTGGCGTGGGCATATAGATGTCCAGCAGGGCCACGAAATCGTTGGCGGCCAGATCGAAATCGCCCAGCTTGTACAGGCTCCAGCCATGTTTGTAGAGGGAGTGTTCGTAGAATTCGTTGTCGCGGCCGGCTTTCACGACATAGGCGTAGGCAGCGGCGGCATCTTCATAGCGGCCCAGCAGGAAGAACTGCTCGCCGCGGCGGAACTGGGCTTCGGCGGTAAAGCTGCTGTTGGGGTAGCGGGCCACCAGGGTGTCGAGGGTGGCCAGGGCTTTTTCCGGCTGGCCGTCGAGGTCGTAGGCCTTCGACAGCAGGTAGTGTTCTTCGGCCAGATCGGCGCCTTTGGGGGCGCTGGCGATCAGGGATTCATACAGGGCAATGGCCTTGGCATATTGCAGCGAGCCGCCACTGGCCTGCTTGACCTTCGCGGCAGCGGCAGCATCGCCGGCGGCAGTGACTTCGGGGGATTCGTCAACGGATTCGATCAGCTTGTCTTCGGTGGCGACCATGGTGAGGTCGGCCATGCGGCGTACCGCCAGGTTGCGTTCATCTGCCGAGGAGAAGAGGTCGATGGCCTGCTGGTAGGTGTCGATGACGCGGTCGGCTTCCACCGGGTCCAGCTGCTGCTTCTGCATGACCACGGTGCGGCGCTTGAGGTCTGCCAGGGTGGCGTGCTTGCCGGGGCCGGGTGAAAGACAGGCGGCCAGGCTGAGGGACAACACCGTCAGTGTGCCGATTGCCAGCGCTTTTCCCGGATGTAGGTTGCTGTTACTCACTCGTATGAAAACCCGTGACTTCTTTTTTTATTCGGTTCGATCGTGACCGGTGATGTATGTCCGGATGCGGAACCAGCAAGGCTTGCTGATGACACCCGGCCAACAGGCGTTTTGGCAATAAATTAAATTGTCGCCCGTTTTTTCAGAGTGCGCAAAGCTGGTGGCGTGCAGGCTTGCGAAATTGTGCACCGGTTATCCAAATCGGGTGGTTCCGGAGCCCTGGTCAGCGGCCGGATTGAGCGGCAGCCGGCGACTTTTGACGGACGGCCACCTAAGGTATAGTGCATTTTCCCTGTTTTCAAATGGTTATCGTGGAAAATCCTCATTTTGGCGAATTCCAAACCGGTTTGCCGGTTGACGTGTCTGCTGCCCGGATAGCGTGCATCTGCATTTGATGAAAGTTTGTTCAGTCAATGCAGCTGCCGGTGGGGTGGGGCTGGTCCGGCTACTATTCTTGCGTCATGAATCATTCAGGAACAACGACCGTCATGAAAATTGTGGTGGATGAAAACATTCCGGCTGCGCTGGACTGCTTCGGCCGTCTGGGCGAGGTGGTTTTACGTCCGGGGCGCAACCTGTCGCCTGCCGATGTGCGTGATGCCGATGCCCTTATCGTACGTTCCATCACCCGTGTCGATCAGGCGTTGCTGGCGGGTAGCCAGGCGCGCTTTGTGGGCACCTGCACCATCGGTGTCGACCATGTGCAGCAGGATTTTCTGCAGCAGCAGGGCATCCGGTTCGCCAGTGCGCCGGGCTGCAATGCGCGGTCGGTGGTGGAATATGTCATCACCGCGCTGCTGGAGCTGGAAGCCACGCGCGGGCTGGATCTGCAGGGCAGAAGCATCGGCATCATCGGGCTGGGCAATGTGGGATCGCGCCTGAAACCGGTGTGCGAACAGTTGGGGCTGAGGGTGCTGGCGTGCGATCCGCCGTTGCAGGCCCAGGGTATGGCGGGTCTGGTGGCGCCGGATGAAGCCTGGCAGGCCGACATTGTCACGCTGCATGTGCCGTTTTCCCGCTCCGGTCCTCACGCCACGGAATATCTCGGAAACCATGCACGCCTGAGTGCGCTGGTGCCTGATGCTGTGCTGATCAATACCGCGCGTGGTGGCGTGGTGGACAATCGCGCGCTAAGCAACGTGCTGCGCGAGCGCTCTGATCTGTCCGTGGTACTGGATGTGTGGGAGGGTGAGCCGCTGGTGAACCGGGAGCTGGCCAGCCAGGTGGACATCGCCACGCCGCACATCGCAGGCTACAGCCACGATGGCAAGGTGCGCGGCACCTGGATGATTTACGCGGCGCTGTGCGAATTCCTGGGTCAGCCAGTGACCGTTGCCGAGCAGGATCTGATTCCGCCGCAGCTGAATGTCAAGCTGGATTTTTCCGCCATGAATGGCAGTGATGCGCCCGTTTCCGCCCGTGACGTGGTACGCCGGATTTACAGCATTGCCGATGACGATTCGGCATTGCGCGCAAGCCTGCAGCAGGAGCGTGAACTGCGGGCGCAGGCGTTTGATTTGTTGCGCAAGCATTACCGGGTGCGG
Organism: uncultured Moraxellaceae bacterium; assembly: GCA_964491665.1. Classification (GTDB taxonomy): domain Bacteria; phylum Pseudomonadota; class Gammaproteobacteria; order Pseudomonadales; family Ketobacteraceae; genus Ch67. The sequence continues at coordinate 2,722 of CAZBII010000095.1, read as the reverse complement.
CGGGAATTCGCCACGGTGCAGATGCGTGGCGCGGAGCGTTTGCAGGAACAACTGTCGCCGGCGGATATGGCGCGGCTGGTGGCGTCAGGTTTCCGGATCGGGTGAAAGATCGGAGCAGCAGCGGGGAAACTGCCAGGCATCGTTCAGACATTCGCAGGCGCTGCGAATCATCTCTTCGGTAATGCAGATTTCGTTGCCGTCGGCATCAATGATGGCCGCGCCATGAAAGTCCACCGGCTGCTGCAGCCGTGCAACCTGCTGTTCAAGGTTCCATTCCGAATCTTCATCCTGAATGATCATGGCGCGCCTGCCGGTGAGTGGGATGCAGCAACAAACCTGACTTGAAGTATAGAATGCGCGCAGCGTTTGCAAATCATCAGCATCAATGTACCGGGAGCAGCATGGCTAACCATTTGAATCGCATCAGACTGGGACTGATCGTCAATCCGCTGGCCGGTATTGGCGGCGCAGTGGGCCTGAAAGGCAGTGACGGTAGTGAGATTGTGCAGCAGGCGCTGGCACTGGGCGCAGAAAAGAAGGCGGCCAGCCGCGTGGCGATCACGCTGGAACATCTGCAGCCGGTAGCTGCGGCCATCGACTGGTTTACCTGGGGCGGCGAGATGGGCGAGCAGGAGTTGCGCGCGGCCGGTTTCGCACCGCAGGTGCTGGGGCAGCCGCAGCAACCGCTCTCGCTGGCCAGCGACACGCAAGCTGCTGCCGCCGCGCTGAAAAAAGCCGGTGTCGACCTGATCCTGTTTGCCGGTGGCGACGGCACTGCGCGAGATATTCTGCGCGCGGTGGGCACGTCGGTGCCGGTGCTGGGCATTCCGGCCGGCGTGAAAATCCATTCCGGTGTGTATGCGGTGCATGCGCGGGGCGCGGCGGAAATCGTGCTGAAAATGCTGGCTGGCGAACTGGTCAGCGTGGCGGACATGGAAGTGCGTGACATCGACGAGGAGGCATTCCGCCACGATCGTGTGCAGGCGCGGCATTTCGGCGAACTGCGCGTGCCGGCGGAAGGACGTTATCTGCAGCATGTGAAATGCGGTGGGCGCGAAGTGGAGGAGCTGGTGCTGCAGGAAGTGGCCGCGCATGTGGCGGATCATCTGCAGCATGACGTGCTGTATATCGTCGGCCCCGGCACCACCACCCGCGCCATTTTCGAACACCTGCAGCTGCCGAAAACATTGCTCGGTGTGGATCTTCTGCTGAATGGCGCAGTGGCGCAGGCCGATGCCACAGAGCAGCACATCCTGCACTGGTTGCAGCAGTATCCTGGTCATATCGTTGTCACGCTGATTGGTGGACAGGGCCATATTTTTGGGCGCGGCAATCACCAGATCAGCCCGGCGGTGATCCGCAAAGTGGGGCGCGAGCACATCAGCATCGTCGGGACCAAATCCAAACTGAAAGAGCTTGAAGGTCGCCCCCTGCTGGTGGATACCTGGGATGAGCAGGTCAACGCGGAGTTGAAAGGTTTCATGCCGGTGATCACCGGTTATGAAGATGTGGTGCTGTATCCGGTCGAAGGCTGATTTTTTGCAAAGGGGCGAAATGGAATGTCGGGCGTGAAAGTAAAATCGGTGCGCGGCTGGATGCGTGGAATGGCGGCGGCGCTGCTGGTGAGCAGTTCGGCGGCGTGGGCCAGTTCCGATGTGGATTGTCCGCCGCACATGTCGGCATTGCTGCAGGCCGGCGAAGCCGATTACTGCAACTATGGTGTTGGCAACGCAGTGCTGAATCCCTACAACGATACCCGCATCAATCTTTTTCTGCTGATGCTGAAACCGGCACAGCAGCAAGCCCTGAACAACGACAATCTCTGGTACTGGGACAGCCAGCGCGAACCCGTGGCGTCGCCGTTTTATATCGAGGCGGCGAGCAGTGCGGTTATCCTGCCTGCGGAAGCCGATGCGTTCCGGCAGCGGTATCAGGCGCTGGATGATCTGGTGCGCAGTCTGATCACGGATCAGGAAAAAGCCGCCGAGCAACTGAAACAGATCAACGATTATTACGAACCACCCCGGCTGTCGGTTCAGGCTATGCAGCTGCTGGATTTTGCGGCCGTTCTGCAGGCCGTGCCCGACCTTTCTGCCGATGATCGCATTGCACTGTTGCGCAAAAAATTGAATTGGGAGAGTGCGCCGGCCGCAGCGGATTCTGCCGCTGAATTCAGTGAATATCTGGATGCCGCTGCCGCGTTTCATGCCGATGACTACGATCAGGCGCAGGCAGGTTTTGAAAAGCTGTCGACTGCGGTGAATGCCTGGGTGGCGGAGGCTGCGCTTTACAATCTGATCCGGGTTGCCATCCGGCGGACGCAGCTGAGTGCCGGTGATTCGTGGGGCTTCTTCGATCTGGCGGCAGTGGATCAGGCGCAGGCGCGTCAGGTTGAAGCGGCGATTGACACTTATCTGGGCCGTTATCCGCAGAGTCGTTATGCAATGTCTGCGCGACATCTCAAGCGGCGCGCGTTCTGGCTGGCGGGCAATCGTCGTGCGCTGCTGAATGCGTATCGCGAAGCGATTACGGAAATTCGCGCCAGCAATGATCATGTCGCAGCGGCCAGGCTGGCGGAAGAAATCGATGACAAGTTGTTGTTTGTGGTTCCCGCGATCGACACGTCTGGCGCCAGCCCGCATTTTTCTCCCGCCATGCAGAATATTGAATGGGATAGCGCGGTGCTCGCCGCCAGCCAGATCCTGTTTCGCTTGCGCAAGCC
>CAZBII010000094.1:0-17557 GCA_964491665.1 uncultured Moraxellaceae bacterium | reverse complement strand
TGATCGGGCCGGCGGTGTATGGCACCCGAAACGTGCTGTATGCGGTGAACCGCACCTTTTCCGTTAAAGGCGTGGTGCTAACCCGCTGCGTGGGGGGGTTTTTTGGCGATAACGCCGACCTGCTGAAAAATCCGCGCGGCCGCTTCACCGAAGAAGACTGGAATTTTTCCAGCAGCGCCGATCACCAACCCTATTCCTACTCCAAATTTCTCGCCGAAAAAGAAGCCTGGAAAATTCACGATACGCAATCCCGCTGGCATCTGGTGGTAATCAATCCGGGCATGGTGGGCGGTCCGGCGCTGACCAAGGCCAGTGCCTCCACCAGCATCGACACGCTGCGCGCACTGGGCAGTGGACGTCTGTGGCCGGCGGTGCCCGAAATGCGGCTGGCGTGGGTGGATGTGCGCGATGTGGCGCAGGCGCATGTGGAAGCCGCGTTCCGCCCGGATGCCGAAGGTCGTCATATTCTGGCGAACGGCGAACCCACCATGCTGGAAATTGCCGGTATCCTGCGCCGGCATTTCGGCAATCGCTACAAATTCCCGTTCATGAAAGCGCCGAAGCTGGCGGTGAAGTGGTTTGGCCGCTTCATCGACAGCACCGCCACGCCGAAGTTTGTCGAGCAGAACGTTGATCACGCGCTGAAAATGGATAACACCCGCAGCAAACAGCGATTGGGGATTCAGTATCGTCCGCTGGAGCAGATGTATATCGATCATTTCCAGCAGCTGCTGGATGATGGCCTGGTGAAAAGGAAATAAATCAGAACAGTTCGATGCCGTCGGTGGCCGGCGGCGTCCGGCTTTCGGTCTTGGGTGTGACCAGGTTCATGACCGATGTCAGAGTGGCAATCAGCGACAGGAAGTGTTCTTCGATTACCTGGTTGTTCACGTGCAGCTTGTCCAGCTGGTCCGCGGCATTTTGGGCAATGCCCAGCAGTTTCTGTTCTTCTTCCAGATTCATGTCATAGGTGGTGGCGGCCAGTTCGATGTCGTGCACCAGTCCCTGCATGATGGTTTTGGTGCGCAGGTTGGCGCCTTCCGTCACGTTGCGGATCAGCTGCATGATTTCCAGCACATGTTCGTGCTGCCGGGTGATGTTGTCGCGGATCATGATGTGACGCACACAGGTTTCCACGATCTCGGAAAAATGCGCCAGTGAATCCTTGATCTGGCCGTGTTTTTCCGGCTGTTCCACCGGGCTGTTGAACACGACCAGAGTGAAATGGCCGAAACGGTAGCCCAGCAGCTTGTCGGCACTGACGACGCGTTTGCTGGACTGCTTCAGCTGTTTCAGCAGATGTTCGCGCGCGCTGCCAATGCCGCTGGCGGGACGTTGCAGCATTTGCTCCGGTGTGTCGATGCAGAACAGCGTATCCAGCTGCTTGGCGGCCAGGAATTCCAGAATGTTGTCGGCCAGCGCGTCCAGGGAATGGCATTTTTCGCTGGCATCGAAAAAGTGGATCAGGGCGCCGTATTCGGCAGCGGCATCCAGTGCCGTGATGGCGGTGCGGGTGGCGTTGGTGAAACGGGTGCGCATGTCGATGGTGCGCAGGTACTGGTTCACTGCCAGATCCAGCATCTGCACGTTGAATTCCGCGTTGGGCAGAAACAGGTAATCATCGATATCCAGACCCCGTTCCACGGCAGTGGCTACGTCCTGCGGCGTGATCAGCATGATGTACAGGTTGTGGTCTTTCAGCGCGTTGCGCAGGGCCGGCACCAGCTGGCCAGTCTGCAGGGGAGGGCGATTGATCAGTAGCAGGATCTGCGCCTGATGGCTGACGATCTGTGCTGCGAGCGTCCGTGCGGCATGAGCAATATCTTCTGCCGGATCAGGCGCATACACCGGTGTGCCCGGAATCAGGTGCCGGTAGGCGTCGATTTTTCCTGCATCGCTGGTATAAACCAGCATGTGCTGCGGTGGAATCGGAAACGGTTCGGTCATTCGCTGAATCCCTGCGTCTGAGTGGCCGCTTTCAGTATAGTGCAGCCGCCGGTTTGCGCTGTTTGCTGATCAGCAGATAAATGGCCGGTACCACGAACAGGGTGAACAGGGTGCCGATGCCCATGCCGCCCACCAGTACCAGACCGATCGAATTGCGTGCGGCGGCGCCGGCACCGGTCACCAGTACCAGCGGAAAATGTCCGGCGATGGTAGCCACCGTGGTCATCAGGATCGGGCGCAGCCGGGTAACCGCCGCTTCAATCACGGCGTCCTTCTGCGAGCGCCCCTGCTGTTGCAGCTGGTTGGCGAATTCCACAATCAGGATGCCGTTCTTCGACACCAGTCCCACCAGTGTCACCAGTCCCACCTGCGAGTAGATGTTCAGCGTCGTGGTCCAGCCGTCGGTCCAGAAGGCGACGCCGGGCGCCGGCATGCGCAGGAAGGTGAAGATCAGCGCGCCAAAAATGGCCAGTGGCACCGAACCGGCCAGAATCACGAACGGATCGCGGAAGCTGTTGAACTGCGCCGCCAGCACCAGAAAAATCAGCGCCAGCGCCAGACTGAACGCCGGCAGGAACTTGTTGCCTTCCACGCGCAACTGACGTGACTCGCCGGTGTAATCGATGGTGTAGCCCGGCGGCAGGATTTTGCGGGCCTCGTCTTCCAGAAAACGCAGCGCATCATCCAGCGGACGGATCGCCACGCCGCTGATTTTCACCGCGTTCATCTGCTGCATGCGGTTGAGCGAGCGCGGCACCACGCTTTCGCTGATGGTGGCAATGGTGCTGAGCGCCACCAGATTGCCGTCGGGGCCGGTGATGTAAATATTCTGCAGCTGTTCCGGTGTGAGGCGCTCCGTGCGCTCGATCTGCGGAATCACCTTGTAGCTGCGGCCCGCCAGATCAAACCGGTTGACGTAATTGCCGCCCAGCATGGCGCCCAGATCATTGCTGACCTGCGCCATGGTGAGGCCGAGGTCAGCCACTTTCTCGCGGTCGATGTGCAGTTTGGCCTGGGGCTGGTCGAACTTCACATCCAGCATGGGCGGGAAGGCGAACATGCCGCTCTTGCTGGCGATTTCCTGCAGCTGGTGGGCGAACTCGAGAATTTCGCCCGCTTCACCGGTGGACGCGATCACGAATTCCACCGGGAACGAGCCGCCACCGGGCAGTGCCGGCGGCGCCACCGGAAACATCTGGATGCCGGGAATTGCGCCCAGCTGGCCGGTCAGTTCCGGCAGAATTTCAAAGACGGTGCGTTCGCGCTGGTCCCAGGGCTTGGCCGCCATCGCCGCGAAGCCGCCGGACGTCATGGTGATCTGGAACGTGAAATCCGTTTCCGGCACGTTCATGAACACCTTGTTGGCCTGCTCGCCGAAATACGCCGCCTGCTCCAGCGTGGCGTTGGCCGGCGTTTCCAGAATGCCGAAGATGATGCTCTGGTCTTCCATCGGTGCCAGTTCTTTTGACGACAGCATGAACATGGGCACGGTGAGCAGACTGAACAGCACCCAGGCGACATAAATGGGTTTGCGGTTGTCGAGTGCGGCATCGAGTGCGCGGTGATAGCGCTGTTTCAGCGCCTCGAAAAGATTGTGCACGCGGGCGGTAAAACCCTGCTTGTCCATGCCTTCGCGCAGCAGCTGAGCCGACATCATCGGCGACAGCGTGAGCGCGACAATGCCCGAGATCACCACTGCGCCGGCCAGCGTCAGCGCAAATTCACGGAACAGCGAACCGGTCAGACCGCCCTGCAGTGCAATCGGCATGTACACCGCTGCCAGCGTCACCGTCATCGAGATAATGGGGCCGATCAGTTCGCGCGCGCCCAGCAAAGCCGCTTCCGTTGGCGTGCGGCCTTCGCTCAGATGGCGCTCCACGTTTTCCACCACCACGATGGCATCGTCCACCACCAGACCCACCGACAGCACAATGGCCAGCAGCGTGAGCAGGTTGACGGTGAAACCAAACGCCTGGATCAGGAAGATGGCGCCGATCAGCGACACCGGAATCGCCACCACCGGAATCAGCGCGGAACGCATCGAACCCAGGAACAGGAAAATTACCAGCACCACGATCAGCAGCGTTTCGCTGAGGGTTTTCACCACTTCGTGAATCGCGCTGTTGATGTAGTCGGTGGCGTCGTAATTCAGGTCGCCGGTGAGACCGGTGGGCAGCCCCTTCTTGATGATCGCCATTTCCTGCCGCACGCGCTCGATCACGTCGATGGCGTTGGCGTTGGGTAGCGGAAAGATCGCCATGAACACGGCTTTCTCGCCGTTGAAACGGGTATCGGTCATGTAGCTTTCGGCGCCCAGTTCCACCTCGGCGATGTCCTGCAGACGTACGCTGGCGCCGGCGGATTCGCGCACCACCAGCCGTTTGAAATCGTCCACCGACTGCAGGCTGGAATCGGTGGTGAGATTCACCTGCACCAGCGCGCCCTTGGTCTGGCCCACGGCGCTTTGCACGTTGTTGCTGGCCAGCGCCTGCTGTACCTGCGCCGGCGTCACGTTCAGCGCGGCCATGCGCTGCGGCTGCAGCCAGATGCGCATGGCAAAGGTGCGTTCGCCGAATATTTCCGCGCGCTGCACGCCTGGCAGTGCCGCCAGACGCGGCTGCACCACACGGATCAGATAGTCGGTGACCTGATTCGGCGCCAGCACATCGGAACGGAAACTCATGTAGGCCGACGCAAACTCGCTGTCGGCGGAGACCACGTCGATCACGGGCACTTCGGCTTCCGGCGGCAGATCACCGCGCACCTGGTCCACCTTGGAACTGATTTCCGCCAGTGCTTTCACCGGGTCCACATTCAGCTGCAGGCGCGCAGTGATGGTGGACACACCCAGCGAACTCTGCGACTCCACATAGTCGATGCCATCGGCGGCGGAGATGGCGCGCTCCAGCGGCGTGGTGACGAAACCGCGCACCAGTTCGGCATCGGCGCCGATGTAGGCGGTGGTGATCTTCACAGCGGCGTTGTCGCTGCGGGGAAACTGGCGCACGTTGAGGGAACTGACGGCCTGCAACCCGGCGATCACGATGATCAGGTTGATGACGATGGCCAGTACCGGGCGGCGAACGAAAATGTCGGTGAACTTCATGCGACCTGCCAATCCTTTCCTGTCAGGAGTTATCCGGCGTGGGCGTGAGGCTGAAGGCCGGCGCCATGCTGTTGTCCGGCGCCACGCTCTGGCCATTCACGAGTTTGAAAACGCCGGTCGACACGATGGTGTCGCCCGCCTTGAGCCCTTCCGTCACCACCACGAAATCGCCGCGCGTGGCGCCGGTTTTCACGATCTGCTGGCGCACGATCTTGCCGCCGCCTTTTTCTTCCGGCTGGTCTTCGATCACGAAAACGGAATTGCCGAACGGCGCATACAGAATTGCGGTGACCGGAATCGCCAGCACCTGCTGCCGCTCCGGAAATACGATCGCGACATCGACGAACATGCCCGGCAGCAGGCGCTCGCCGGTGTTGTCCAGCCGCGCCTGCACTTTCACGTTGCGGGTGGCGGCATCCACTTCCGGATTGAAGGCGGTGATGGTGCCGGTGAGTTGCAGCTCAGGAAAATCGCCGGAACTGACACGCACGGACAAACCCTGCTGCAGACGCGCCAGTTCGCGCTGCGGCAGAAAGAAATTCACCAGAATCGGATTGAGTTTCTGCAATGAAACAATTGGATCGCCATCGCGCAGATCCTGCCCGGTGCTCACCTGCAGCACGCCGAGCTTGCCGGCAAACGGCGCGCGGATGGATTTTTTCGCCAGCTGTGCTTTCACGCTGTCGACCTGCGCGGCGGCCTGTTTGGCCTGTGCGGCTGCGGTGTCGAAATCCGACACGGACACGCCGTTCTGCTTGATCATGCGCTGCGCCCGCGCCAGATTGCTGCTGGCCAGTTCAGCGGCCGCTTCGGCCGCGCGCAGGGACGCCAGTTCGCTGGTGATGTCCTGCTGCACCAGCAGATCACCGGCCTGCACCGACGCGCCGGGTTTGAAGGCAATCTGCGTGATCTTGCCGGGCAGTTCCGCTTTCACGGTGATGCCGTCTTCCGCTTTCAGCGATCCCACCGCCTGCAGACCGTTTTCCCATTCCTGCGTCGTCACGCTGGCGAAATTGACGATGGTAGGCGGAGCCCTGAAGGACGCCTCGCCCTGTGCGCCCAGAAACTGGAACTGCATGCCCTTGATGGCAATCAGGCCACCGACAACGACCGGAATTCCCACCAGAACCAGAAGGGTTATTTTTTTCATGCGGACTCCACTGCCGACACTCTGCGCATACCGTCTGAGGTTAAGTTGAATGGCGGTCACTATAGCCTGCCTGATGTGACAAGGCGATCTTTTGGCGCCTATCGTCTTGCGTGCAGATTGCGCCCCTCGCGACAGGCGTTAAAGTGGCTGCGGCCGGAGCCGGACCTTGTCTGGATCACCCTGAAACTTCTATGCTTTATGACAGATGTCTGGCTGCTTACGTTACCTACCCGTTACTGGATCTGAATCCCATGCTGAAATTTCTGCGCCGCCTGTTGCTCGTTGTCGCCTGTGTCGCGGGCGTGTTGTGGCTGGCCATCTGGTTACGTTACGGCGGTGGCAAGATTTTTCCCGACCGCACCACCGCGCCGGAAATGAAAATCGACCGCCTGGAAGTGGTGGCGCAACTGGAGCGGCCGCCGGGCAATATTGCGGTGGCGCCGAGCGGTCGCATTTTTTTCACCTTCCATCCGGAAGCGAAGGCGGATCTCAATGTGGCGGAACTGATCGACGGCAAACCGGTGGCGTATCCGCCGTTCATGCCGGAGGGCGTGCGCTTCCAGTCGGTGCTGTCATTGCGGGTGGATCAGCAGAACCGGTTGTGGCTGCTGGACAATGCAAACCACGGCACCGGCATGCCGCGCCTGCTGGCGGTGGATCTGGCGACCAATCAGGTGGTGCACCGCTATGATTTTCCGCCGGAGATTGCCGGCGTGGGCTCCCATCTCAATGATTTCCAGGTGCGCGCCGACGGCAGGATGATCTATATCGCCGAGGCGAGCATTTTTGCGAAAAATCCGGCGCTGGTGATTTACGATGTGGAGAAGCAGCAGGCACGTCGCGTGCTGGAAGGCCACGATGCCGTGGTTGCCGATAAATACGTGCCGGTGGTGCAGGGGCGGCGCATGCAGATGCTGGGTGCATTCACGATTCGTCCCGGTGTCGATTCCATCGCGCTGGACCGCAAGGGCGAGTGGCTGTATTTCGCGCCGGTTACCGATGACAAAATGTGGCGCATCAAGCGCGAACTGCTCGACGCCTGGAATCTGGATGCTGCCACGCTGGCCGGGGCGGTTGAAGTGTACTTTCCCAAAACTGTCAGTGATGGCATCACCACCGACGATGCCGGCAATCTCTATCTGAGCGACGCCGACAATTCCGCCATCGTGATGCTGACGCCGGAGGGCAAGTTGCGCACGCTGCTCAAACACGACGAGCTGCGCTGGCCGGATGGTTTCAGTTTCGGACCGGATGGCTGGCTGTACGTCACCTGCAGTGCGCTGCATCAGGTGATCATGCGCAGCGAGTCGTCCATCGCGCGGCATCGGCCGTACCAGATTTTCCGCTTCAAACCTGGCGCCACCGCAGCGGCGGGGCATTGATGGGAAAAGGCCGCGCTGAGCGAATCCCGGCGCGGCCTTTTGTTTTCCCAAGTCAGCGTTCTAGAATTACTCCGGACGCTGCAGTTTTTCTCCCCAGCACACCACGCCGGTGTCATCGAGTGCGCAGGCGTGGGCAAAGCCCAGTGCAATCTGTAGCGGATTCTGCAGGGCCGGCACGTCGTTGACCCCAAAGCGGTTGTCGCCCCAGCAGGTCACGCCGGCGTTGTGCAGGGCGCAGCCGTTGACAAGGGAGAGCTCCAGGTCGCGGATGCCGCGCAGGTTGTTGGGCTGGGTGCTGGCCAGCGTGCTGTCGCTGTACTTATAGCGGCATTGCAGACCGTCGGTGCCACCGACGCACCAGGCATCTTCCTCGATAGAAATCACGCGCGGGTAGCGCAGGGAAAGGGTGCGGTTTGCCGAGGTCTGTGCTGGCCAGAAGGAAAGATCACCCCAGCAATTCAGGATGCGACCGCTGATCGCGCAGGCGCCATGGCCATAGCCCCATCCTCCCCATACATCAAACGCATCGGCGACGCCCACGCCAGCGGGTCGGAAGGGCAATGAGGCTGGGTTGTCCATCCAGTCATAGCAGTCGATGCCCGTGTCGTCCTGCCCGCAGGCGAATTGGTTCTGGCTTCGAATGAGATGGGAGTCCTGCAGTTCGGGCGGCAAGGCGATGGGCGTGAAATCGGGCTTGAAGCAACGCATACCTGTGTCATCCCCGATGCAGATGTTGCCTGCGATATTCAGTTCGCCTGGATTGATCAGGGTGCCATCCAGCGCGCTGCCGTCAGCGGAATAGCCCCAGCAGCGCAGGCCATCGGTGGTCAGTGCGCAGGTGCCGTTGCCGCCCGAGGCGGCAATCGCGCTGGGCTGGTTCAGGGCGGGAACCCGCGATTGCCCGATCAGGTCATTGCCCCAGCAGTGATCGCCACTGGCGTCCTGCACGCACAGGTTCTGGCCGCTACCCCACAGCGCCACGGGCTGGTTCAGGGTGGGAACTTTGCTGGAAATGCCAGGGGGCACGTTGCCCCAGCATTTGAGCTGGTTCTGGTCCAGTGCGCAGGCGTAGGGGCCGAAGTAGCCGTAGGTAGTGGGAGCGCAGCTGACCTGGCCATCGATGATGGAGCAGTTTTGATTGTCCTGAACGACAAAGTCACCGGGATTGGCAAGGTCGGGCATCTGGCTGATCGCGTCGTTGCCCCAGCAGTACAGGCGATTTTCGCTGCCGCTGCGGGCACAGGCGCTATGCCACGCCAGTTTCACTTCCACCGGATTGGGCACGGCCGGCACGCTGCTGCCACCGAAGCCTTCCGGCCCCCAGCATTTCAGGATGCCGCTGGTGTCCACCAGGCAGCTATGGTCGGTGCCGTAGCGGTATTCCTGCGCCACGCTGCCGGCAGGAACGAAAACCGCGTGCAGGTTGATGTTGACGCCACCAAGCACCGTGCAGAGGGTGCCAAAGGGTGGCATCACTGAACACTGCGTTTCAATCCGCTGTTTACAGGTCAGTGATTTTCCACAGTCGGTGGTCCAGGTGAACAACTCGAAGCCGGTCGCCGGCGCCGCGGTCAGCGTGATGTCATAGGCGGGAGTGGTGAAGGGACTGCCGGTGAGCTGGGAGATTGAATACTCCGCGCTGCACTGCGTGCCGCAGTCGATCTTGTCGCTTTCCGTGATGCGGCCTGTCCCTTCATAACTGACGGTAACGGTCGAATCGATTTTCTTGCAGCCGGTGAGTGCGAGCAGCACTGCCAGCCAGACAAGCAGGGTCTTGGGTCGTTGGATTATTGTCATGGTTGTTGTCCTGATTGTTGTTGTCACGGGAATTCTGATGAATCCGCTGTTGCCGCGAATCGCCCGAAAGGGTGAATAAGGAGGGGGGAACGGGAGGGGGAAAGAGGGGGTGCGGGGAGGGGGGAAGACCGCGCTGGAACAATACCGGCGCGGCCTTTTGTTTTCCCAAGTCAGCGTTCTCGAATTACTCCGGACGCTGCAGTTTTTCTCCCCAGCACACCACGCCGGTGTCATCGAGTGCGCAGGCGTGGGCAAAGCCCAGTGCAATCTGTTGCGGATTCTGCAGGGCCGGCACGTCGTTGACGCCAAAGCGGTTGTCGCCCCAGCAGGTCACGCCGGCATTGTGCAGGGCGCAGCCGTTGACAGGGGTGAGCTCCAGGTCGCGGATGCCGCGCAGGTTTTTGGGCTGGGTGCTGGCCAGCGGGGTGCTGCTGCTCTGGTGACTGCATTGCAGACCGCCAGTGCCACCCGCGCACCAGGCTGTGTCTGTTATCGAGATCACGCCGGGCTGTTGCAGGGACAGTGTGCGGCTGTCGGAATCCTGTGCCGGCCAGAAGGAGTTGTCACCCCAGCAGCGCAGGTTGCTGCCGTTGATGGCGCAGGCGCCTTTGTCCGTCACGTCAAAATCCGTCACCTGCGGCAGATTGTCCACGTGGTAAGGCGGATTCTGGTAGCCCAGCCAGTTCCAGCAATCGAGGCCGTTGTCGTCCTGGCCGCAGACGTTGTAGCCCGACCATTTGGCACGGCGGGAATCCTGCAGTTCCGGCGCCAGATTGAACGCGGTGAAATTGTTCCAGTAGCAGTGCATGCCGGCATCATCGCCCACACAGGCATGGCCATCGCTCAGATCCAGACTGTCTGCATTGACCAGTGTGCCATCCAGCTGGCTGCCGCCGGCGGGGAAGCCCCAGCAGCGCAGGCCAGTGGCGGTCAGGGCGCAGGTGCTGTTGCCGTCGGCGGAAATCGCATGCGGCTGGTTCAGGGCGGGAACGCGGGTCTGTCCGATCAGGTCACTGCCCCAGCAGTGATCGCCGTTCTTGTCTTGCACGCACAGATTGCGGCCGTTACCCCACAGTGCCACGGGCTGATTCAGCGTGGGCATGCCGCTGGCGATGATCGCCGGCACATTGCCCCAGCACTGCAGCTGACCCTGGTCCAGGGCGCAGGCGTAGTGGCCGCTGGGATGGCAACTCTCGGTGCCGTTGATGATCCCGCAGGTTTCGCTGTTCTGCACGGTGAAGGGGCCAGGATTGACCAGCGCGGGAGGCTGGCTGATCGCGTCGCTGCCCCAGCAGTACAGGCGATTTTCGCTGCCGCTGCGGGCGCAGGCGCCATGCCACGCCAGTTTCACTGCCACCGGATTGGGCACGGCCGGCACGCTGCTGCCACCGAAGCCCTCCGGCCCCCAGCATTTCAGAATGCCGCTGGTGTCCACCAGGCAGCTATGGTCGGTGCCGTAGCGGTATTCCTGCGCCACGCTGCCGGCAGGAACGAAAACCGCGTGCAGGTTGATGTTGACGCCGCTTGGATTGCTGCAGCTCAAGTTAAAGGATGGCGTATCCTGACAATACGTCCTGATCCGTTGTTTACAGGTCAGTGATTTTCCACAGTCGGTGGTCCAGGTAAACAACTCGAAGCCGGCTGCGGGCGACGCCGTCAGAGTGATGTCGTAGCCCGGAGCACTTAAAGGGGTGCCGGTGAGATAGGAGATTGAATACTTCGCGCTGCATTGCGTGCCGCAGTCAATCTTGTCACTTTCCGTGATGCGGCCTGTCCCCTCATAGCTGACGGTAACGGTGGAATCGATTTTCTTGCAGCCGGTGAGTGCGAGCAGCACCACCAGCCAGACCAGTCGGGTCTTTAAAAGTTGGGATAATTTCATGGGCATCGTCCTGATGGATTGTTGTTGGCTCGGGAATTCTGATGAATCCGCTGTTGCCGCGAATCGCCCGAAAGGGTGAATTTGGGGATGGTTGTTCCCCTCACCGTATAAACAACAGCGCCCGGATCAGCGCCGAGTAATTCTTCGTCTCCTGCTCGATATCAATCTCGCGCTTGCTGTTGAGCACCAGCATCAGCCAGTAGCCGTTGCCGGCGCGCGCCGCCGTCACCATGTTGTCCAGCAGACGCGGGTTGTCGTACTGGCTCATTTCCGCCCCCAGCGCCTGCCGTATCCACTCGGCGCTGCGCTCTTCCATCAGTTCCACCAGCCGGCTGGAAATCAGCGACATGCCGTTGATCAGCCGTGCCAGCGGTTTGCGGTTGCGGTGGATCTGCTGCAGCGAATAGCGCACGGCGATCTCGATGTGGCGCTCGATGTCGCCCGCCGGCGCGTTGCGGATGAGGGTGGCCAGTTCGAAGATCGACACTTCCATGAAGCGTTCCAGCCAGGCCTGGTACACATCCTCCTTGCTGCCGAAATACTGGTAGATGGTGGCGTAGGGCAGGCCGCTCTCCAGATGGATCTCGCTCATGGTGGCGCGGCGGTAGCCCACGTTCTCCAAAACCCGAGCGCTGGCATCCAGAATGGCGTTGTACTTTTCCACCGCGCGCGCCTGCTTCGGTTTACGTCGCTGTTTTTGCTTGTCTTTTTCCATGAGGTGTCTCGTGCCGGCCAGGATCTGCAATGCGAGAGCAAAGCGGTATTTCTCGCATTAGAATCGGAACACTACCATATTTCACCGGAGGGACATCACGATGGCCAAACTGAAAGCGGTTGCGGGCGGCGCGCCGGCACGGGAACAGCAGGGCAGGGCGCCGGGGCGCGGCTCGATCATGTGGGACACGCTCACCGATCTGGCCAACCTGCCGCTGATGCTGCCCATTGCCACCATGCAGTCGGCGTTGCCGGCGGTGGGCACGGCGGTGAACAAGTACGGCATCTACAAATCCGATCCGCAGGCACGCGGGCGTCGCACCAACTGGTCGATGATCCGTTTTCTCTACGACGGCGGCGACATCGCCCACACCGAATCGCAGAACCTGCGCGCGCTGCACGCGCACATCAAGGGCGTGAATCCGGACGGCTCGAAATATTTCGCACTCAATCCCAAAACTTTCCGCATCGTGCCCGATACGTTTCTGGATGCGGTGATCCGCATTCGCGAGGAAATGGGCAAGCCGCTGAATGCCGCCGAGAAAAAGCAGGTGTATCAGGAATACGTGGATCTGTGTCTGCTGCTGGGCATTCCGCAGAAGGATATCGAGCCGACGCTGGAGGATTTCTACGTCTACTTCGAAGACCTGATCAAGAACACCATGACCTATAACGAAACCGTGGTGCACCTGACCACCACCGGTCTGGAAAAACCGGCGCGGCTGAAAAACTTCAAGCGCCTGCAGCCGCTGGCGGATGAATTCCACCGCCGCTATGTCTATCCCACCATGCATCTGTGCGCGATCCGCTGTCTGCATCCGCTGTATCGCGAGCGTTTCAATCTGGAATGGAGTGCGCACGACGAGGCGCGTTACCAGAAACTGCTGCGGCGTCTGCGCCGGTTTGCGCAACTGGTGCCGCGCACACTGCGCTACAACCCGGTGGCGTATCTGGTGATGCTGGGCTTCAAGGGACCGGGGCTGGTGACGCTGCAGGAACTGGGCAAGATCGAGGAGAAAAAAGCGCAGCGCGAGCAGGAGAAAAAAGCACGCAAAGCGGCGGCGGGAGGGTGAAACGGAATTTGTCTTTCCGGTGAAATGAAAAAGGGCGCGGATCTGTCAGCCGCGCCCTTTTTTTGTGGGTGGATCAGGTCAGGGTTGCCAGTGCCACAGGTGCTCGGTCCACTCGCCCTGGCGCTTCTCGCAATAGGACCCGGTGGAATAGACATTGCGCCCCGGCAGCGCTATGGACTGGCCGTAGCCGCCACAGTAGCCGGGCTCATATTCGGCGGGTTCCACGCACAGTTCAAAGGTCCAGCACAGCGACACATTGCCCCGCTCCACATTGCCGCCCGCCCTGGCGCCAGCAACACGCTGGCCAGCGGTGTTGTACAGCACATGCACCAGTTCGCGCTTCTGCTCACCCTGAAAGGTCAGCCCTGACTTGATGCTGTCGATGGCGGCGTCCGTGGTCAGCGTGGTGCCCAGCAGTTTCAGGTGATCGGTATCGATGGTCAGCAGCAGTTCGTTTTCCGGCGTCACGATCGCGCTGCTGATATTCATCTCGTCCATGTTCAGGTAGCCCAGCTCGCGACACCACTTCTGCGTGAATGCGCCGTCGTAATAGCAGATGACCGGTGTGTTCCAGCGTCCCGTGTCCCGCTTGGTGTAATCGACGCTGAAAAATCCTTCCCGTGCCGCGATCAGCGTGTTCGTGGTCGGACGATACAGGCTGATGGATTGCAGGGTGGCGCCGCTGGTATCCAGAACGCGTGTGCCGGTGGCACTGGCGTCCGCCACCTCGGCGACGATGCGGTCATGCACCAGCGCCGTGAAGTTGAAATAGTCGAAGGTGCGGTCGGTGCGCTGCAGCTGGTTGAGATTGGCATCGAGTTCAATGAAGGCGAAGACTTTGGATGCAGCTTCGCCTTGCCTGACCTTTGCCACCAGCAGGAAGCGGTCGCCGCTCAGCGGTTGCAGGGCCGCGATGTTTTCCAGGTCCGGCAGGCGTTTGTTCTGTTCCAGCTGGCCCTGCTGGTTGATCAGTCCCACCATAGAGGTGCGTTCGGGCTGCTCTGAATCCGGATCGGTGGTGATGTAGCCGCCGACCACCAGTTGTCCTGACGGGCTGATGCGGGGAGCATTCGGATACCAGTCCGAAATCCGCAGCGTCTGGTTGGCGGGCAGTCCGGTCTGCGTGCCGACCCGCACAGTCTCGCTGGCCGGATCGACGTAGATCAGTTCGGCCGGATTGCTGGAGAAAATATAGAAATCGTCCTGGCTGCCCCGCACCATGCCGCGCGAGGTCCAGTTGTCCAGCCCGGTGTCCTGGTCGAGAGTGGCGACGGTGTTGCCGGTCAGGTCCAGCCGCCGCACTGTGACATGGGTTCCGCGGTAGTCGATATCGGCGTTCACCAGCGACTGGCCGTCGCGCGTGGGGAACAGGTAGGAGTGGCCGGTGTAGTCACCGACATTGCGTTGCCAGTCCGGCAGCAGCCAGTTGATTCCGCAACCCAGCAGGGCGACGGACAGCAGGCCGGCAGCCGGCCAGCGGTAGTGTTTGGTGTTCATGAAGATTCCCCCTTCGGATAACTGCAGCTTGCGCCTCATGCGCGGGGTTCATACTGCCTTTTCCGTTGGAGATTTCGCTATGACCGGGGTGAGCCTTTCTTCTGTCTGAACAGGCCACGGAACGGAAATGCAAACTGGCCGGTGAAGCCTTCCGGCACATATTTCCCCACCGTGCCGTAACGGGACGCCAGATGGTCCGGCAGGTAAGTGGTGCGGAAAATCACGTCGTAGATCGGCAGGAAGCCGGCGTAGTTTTTATCGATGGCCGGCGCTTCCGACGAGTGATGCCAGTGGTGAAATTCCGGCGTCGCGATCACCCAGCGCAGCACCGGAAAACGGAAGCGCACATTCGAATGAATGAAGATCGCGTGAAACGACACGAACACCAGATACGCATACACCGCCGCCGGCGCAAAACCCAGAATGAAAATCGGCAGGTAGCCGGTCACACGGGTGGCCAGCAGTTCCACCACATGCAGGCGCGATGACGCCAGCCAGTCCATTTCCTCGGTGGAGTGGTGCACGGCGTGGAATTTCCACAGGGCAGGCACTTCATGCAGCGCGCGGTGAATCCAGTAGGTGGTGATGTCCACCGCGAACAGGATCTCGATGAACTGCAGCCAGACGGGTTGCGCCGCCACCGCTTTCTGCAGATCCGAATCCAGATACTGGCTGAGGAACACCTGCACCGGGATGATGGTGAAGAAGCTGATCAGCTGCACGCCCACATGGCTGAACAGGAAATATTTCATGTCGGTGATCCAGCCCTTGCGCAGGGTTTTCTGGGCGGGATTTTTCGGAAACAGGCGTTCCAGCGGGATGAACACCAGGCCCAGCACCAGCAGGGTCAGCACGAAGTAGTCGAAGCCGGCGTACAGGCTGCGGCCCTGCACGTCCGGCGTTTCCAGCACGCCGGAGCCGATCAGTGCCGCCACGCAGGCCAGCAGCATGCCGGTCAGGCCGTAGCCACGGTTCGCGTGTTTGAGGGTGCTGTAGAAGCCGGTGCCAAAGCCGATCAGGATGGCCGCATACAGCACCAGGCGGAAGGTATCGGCGTGGCGGGCATACAGCGGGCGCAGTTCCGGCGTGGTGAGCAGGGCGGGAAACAGGAAGCAGAGTGCGGCCATCACGGCCAGCATGCCCAGTCCCAGTGAAACGGTGGCGCTGATTTTGCCCTTGCCAGGGGTCAGATCAACGTCTTCGTACTTGTCGCGCAGGGTGTCGTTCATGGTTCATATCCCGGGAGGAAAGGGCGCAGTTTAGTGGAAAGCGGGCCGGGCCGGTGTGGTGTCCGGCCGGGCCGGAATGTTGACAAATACCACTTTTGGTCAATTATTAACCATAGTTCCGATTTGTACCTGTGTCTGCCGTCCCGCTTTGACGGCATGTCCCGCCTGAGCCGCCTGGGGGCGGTGATCTTTTCCTTTTGCCAAGCAGTAAGGGCCTTTGCTCATGAGACGTAATTTTCCTGTCACCGGACGGGAGCAGCACTATTCCGATACGTGCCGGATCGTTTCCGCCACCGACCTTGACGGCAATATCCAGTATGCCAATGCAGACTTCATCGAAATCAGCGGCTTTACCGCAGAGGAACTGCAGGGAGAAAGCCACAACATCGTGCGCCACCCGGACATGCCGGCGGCGGCCTTTGCCGACCTGTGGGGCAACATCAGGGCCGGCCGGCCCTGGATGGGCATCGTTAAGAACCGCTGCAAGAACGGCGATCACTACTGGGTGGACGCCTTCATCACGCCCATCATGAACGGCGATAAGGTGGCCGGCTACCAGTCGGTGCGGATGAAGCCGTCGCGGGAGCGGGTGGACAGTGCCGAACGTTTGTACCGGCGTATCGAGCGGCCGGCGCCGTTCCGGGCCGGGCTGCAGCGGCTGGGGCTGGCGGGGCGGATCAGTCTGGCCGGTGTGGCCGTCGTGCTGGCGGGCGCCCTGACGCAGTGGCTGGCGGGCGTCGACATCAGTGTGCTGGCGCTGGGCGCCGGGCTGGTGGTGGCGGTGACGCTGGGCCAGCTGATTGCCCGGCCCTGGCAGCGGGCGGCGGCGGAAGCGCGGGCCATCTTCGACAACCCGCTGGCGCGGCAGGTGTATACCGGGCGTCAGGACGAACTGGGCCAGCTGCAACTGGCGCTGGCCATGCAGCGTGCCCAGCTGGAAACCGTGGTGTGGCGGGTGCGGGATGCCACCGGCCAGCTGGACGATGTGTCCCGTGGCACCGCCAGCATGACGGTGCAGGCCGAGCAGGAAATGCAGCGCCAGATGGATGCCGTGGACAAGGTGGCGCGGGCGATGAATGAAATGACCGGGGCCGTGCATGAAGTGGCCTCCAATGCTGCGGAAACGGCCACTTCCACCCGCGAGGCCGAGCTGCAGGTGCAGCAGGGCAAGCAGGTGGTGGACAGCGCAGTGCGCTCCATTCACCAGCTGGCGGACGAGGTGCAGCGGGTGGAAGACGTGATCCGGCAGCTGGCGGACAAGAGCCAGCTGATCAGCAGCGTGGTGGGCACCATCCGCAATATTGCCGAGCAGACCAATCTGCTGGCGCTCAATGCCGCCATCGAGGCGGCGCGGGCTGGCGAGTACGGTCGCGGCTTTGCCGTGGTGGCGTCGGAAGTGCGCGGTCTGGCGGGCTGTACCCAGGCGTCCACCGAGGAAATCCAGAAGATGATTGCCGATCTGCAGACCGCTGCCGCGGCGGCGGTGAAAGTCATGGAAAGCAGCGGTCGCATGGCGGAGGAGGGTGTGCGGCAGGCGTCGCTGGCCGGTGAATCGCTGGATGCCATTACCCGCATGGTGAATCGTGTCGGCGCCATGACGGCCCAGATTGCGGTGGCGGCGGAGGAACAGAGCGCGGTGTCGGACGACATCAACCGCAACGTGGTCAACATCCGCAATACCACCGAACAGACCCTGCAGGTGGCGCTGGCCAACAGCCGCTCCAACACCGAGCTGACCGGCGAGATCCACCGGCTGCATGCCATGACGCGCCAGTTCGGG
>CAZBII010000093.1:0-17754 GCA_964491665.1 uncultured Moraxellaceae bacterium | reverse complement strand
GGCTGGGAAGACGTGCAGCGCCAGTCGCTGAACGTGTACCGCATGAAGCTGCTGGGCGCCACCGTGATCCCGGTGCATTCCGGCACCAAAACCCTCAAGGATGCGATGAACGAAGCCCTGCGTGACTGGGTGACCAACGTCGATCATACCTTCTACATCATCGGCACTGTCGCCGGCCCGCATCCGTATCCCATGCTGGTGCGCGACTTCCAGTGCGTGATTGGCCGTGAAGCCCGTCAGCAGTGTCTGGACCAGGCCGGCAAACTGCCGGATGCGCTGATCGCCTGTGTCGGCGGCGGTTCCAACGCGATTGGCCTGTTCCACCCGATGCTGGGGGATGCGACGGTGAAGATGTACGGCGTGGAGGCGGGCGGTCTGGGCGTTGCCACCGGTCAGCATGCGGCGCCGCTCAATGCCGGTCGTCCCGGCGTGCTGCACGGCAACCGCACCTATCTGATGGAAGATGCCGATGGCCAGATCATTCCCACCCATTCCGTGTCGGCGGGCCTGGATTATCCCGGTGTCGGTCCCGAGCATTCCTGGCTGAAGGATTGCGGGCGCGTGGACTATGTGGCGATCAATGATGACGAGGCGCTGGCCGCGTTCCGCAAGCTGACTCTGGTGGAAGGCATCATGCCGGCGCTGGAATCCAGCCATGCGGTGGCCTATGCCGAGAAACTGGCGCCCACCATGCCCAAGGACAGCGTCATCATCGTCAACCTGTCCGGCCGTGGCGACAAAGACATTCACACCGTTGCCAAACTCGATGGCATTTCCCTTGGCTAAGGTGAACAGGAGTTTCTGAACATGAGCCGCATCAAGGCTTGCTTTGCCACCCTGAAAGAAAACCGCCGCAAGGCGCTGGTGCCGTTCGTGACGGCGGGCGATCCGGCACTGGACGCCACCGTGCCGCTGTTGCACACCCTGGCGCAGAACGGAGCCGACCTGATTGAGGTCGGCATCCCGTTTTCCGATCCGATGGCCGATGGCCCGGTGATCCAGCTGGCCGACGAACGCGCGCTGGCCAACGGTGTCACCACCCACAAGGTGCTGGAGATGGTGCGCGAATTTCGCAAAACCAACAGCACCACGCCGATCATCCTGATGGGCTACCTGAACCCCGTGGAAATCTACGGTTATGCCCAGTTTGCCAAAGACGCGGCCGCCGCCGGCGTCGATGGCATGATCATCGTCGATCTGCCGCCGGAAGCGTCCGCCCCGGTCACGACCGAGTTCGACAAGGTCGGCATGGACTGCATTTTCCTGATTGCCCCCACCACCAAAACCGCGCGCATCGAAAAGATCGCCCGCGCCGCCCGTGGCTACCTGTACTACGTGTCGGTGAAGGGTGTCACCGGCGCTGGCAACCTGGATGTGGCCGAGGTGAACAGCAAGCTGGAAACAATTCGCAAAATAACCGATTTGCCCATTACCGTCGGCTTTGGTATCAAGGACGCCGCAACTGCGCGCCTGATTGGGGAAAAGGCCGATGGCGTGGTGGTTGGAAGCGCGCTGGTCAATCTGGTCGCGCAGCACCAGGCGGATCTTCCCACCCTGCAGGCCCGGATTGCCGAACTCATGCAGTCGCTGCGACAGGGTCTGGACCAATAAAATTTTGCAACTCAGGATGGCATTATGAGTAACAGCTGGATTGAGAAAATCCTGCCCAGTGTTGGGAGAAATACAAACAAGAAGACCAACATTCCCGAAGGACTGTGGCGGAAGTGCGCAAAATGCGGCGCGTTTCTCTATCGTCCCGAGCTGGAAAAGAATCTCGATGTCTGTCCCAAGTGTGATCACCACATGCGGCTGAGTGCGCGCACCCGGCTGAACCTGTTTCTGGATCACGATGGCCGCAGCGAAATCGCGGCGGATCTGGAGCCGGTGGATCGCCTGAAATTCAAGGACAGCAAGCGCTACAAGGATCGTCTGGCGGCGGCGCAGAAAGGCACCAACGAGAAAGACGCCCTGATCGTCTACAAGGGCAAGGTGAACGGTTATCCCGTGGTGGCGTCGGCGTTTGAATTCGAATTCCTTGGTGGCTCGATGGGTTCCATCGTCGGCGAGAAATTCGTGCGCGGCGTGAATGCAGCGATTGCGGCCCGCACGCCGTTTGTGTGTTTCTCTGCGTCCGGCGGCGCGCGCATGCAGGAAGCGCTGTTCTCGCTGATGCAGATGGCGAAAACCAGTGCAGCGCTGGAAAAGCTGAAGGAAGCGCGTCTGCCGTTCATTTCCGTGCTGACCGACCCGGTGTACGGCGGCGTGTCCGCCAGTCTGGCCATGCTGGGCGACATCAACGTGGCGGAACCCAACGCGCTGATCGGCTTTGCCGGCCCCCGCGTGATCGAGCAGACCGTGCGCCAGAAACTGCCGGAAGGTTTCCAGCGCAGTGAATTCCTGCTGGAACACGGCGCGCTGGACATGATCGTGCACCGCCTGCAATTGAAAGACACCCTGCATCGCCTGATGGCCAAACTGCTGCCGGCGGCCACTGCAGCCTGATGAGCGATTCCCCGTCGTTGCCGGCACCTGCCAGTGGAATAAAAGCGTCTGATCCGACGCCGCAATCTCTGCACGAGTGGCTGCAACGGCTGGAACGCCTGCATTTCAAAGCCATTGATCTGGGGCTGGAGCGGGTAAGCCGGGTGGCACAGTCACTCGGTCTGCTGTCCGGCCTGCCATTCATCTTCACGGTGGGTGGCACCAACGGCAAGGGTTCAACCGTTTCCTTTCTCGAATCCATTCTGCGCGCTGGCGGCTACAAGGTCGGCGCGTACACATCCCCCCATCTGATTCATTTCAACGAGCGCGTGCGCATCAATGGCGCGGATGTGTCCGATGCCGATCTGATCGCCGCGTTTGAAAAAATCGAAGCGGGGCGCGGCGATATCAGTCTCACCTATTTTGAATTCACCACCCTGGCGGCGCTGCTGGTTTTCCAACAGGCGCAGCTGGATGTGCTGGTGCTGGAAGTAGGGCTGGGCGGCCGGCTGGATGCGGTGAATATTGTTGATGCGGATGTGGCGGTGGTGACGTCCATCGACCTGGATCATCAGGCGTTTCTGGGCGACACGCGGGAAAAGATCGGGCTGGAAAAAATTGGTATCGGTCGTGCCGGCAAGCCGCTGGTGCTGGGTGAGCGCAATGCGCCGGCACTGGTGCTGGATTCGCTGCGGGCGTTTTCCATTCCATTCGTGCAGATCGGGCATGATTTTGATTTTGCACAGCAGACTGAAAGCTGGTGTTTGAATGGCATCGGGCATGATCAGACTGTGCTGGCATACGAAACACTGCCATTGCCGGTGCTGTACGTCGCCAATGCGGCCGTGGCGTTGCAGGCGCTGGCGCTGAGTCCGTTTGTCATTTCCCGTGAAGCGCTGGAAGCAGGTCTGCTAAGCGCCAGCCTGACCGGGCGCCAGCAGATCGTGCAGCAGCGTCCCGACCTGATGCTGGATGTGGGCCACAATCCCCACGCGGCAGCCCATCTGGCGCGACGCCTGCGGCGATCGGCGTATCACCGGGTGTTCTGCGTTGTCGGCATGCTGCGCGACAAGGCGCTGGCGGACACTTTGTCGGAACTGCTGGACGTGGTGGATGCCTGGTATCCGGCTACACTGCAGGGCGAGCGCGGGCAGGGGGCCGACCTGATTGCGGCGGAACTGCTGGCGGCCGGTGCGCAGGTTGCGGGTGCATCTGGTTCTCCTGCCCAGGCGGTACGCAGTGCGTTGCAACAGGCGCAGGCAGATGACCTGATTTTGGTGTTCGGTTCCTTCTATACCGTGGCGGACGTTATACAATACCGCGCGCAAAGGGCAGGCAAGGGGACGTAAGGCAGTGGAGCAGAACCTCAAACAACGACTGGTGGGTGCGCTGGTGCTGATCTCGCTGGCGGTGATCTTCCTGCCGCTGGTGTTCGACGGCCAGCAGCAACAGATCGACACCACCCAGTACGCCATTCCCGAAAAACCCACGCTATCCCTAAAATCGGTGGACATCGAGCCGATCGAGCAGCAGGCCCGTGTGCAGCTGGATGCCGTGAATGCAGTGGCCCAGCAGAAACAGCAGCAGGACGAGCAGATCGCGGCGCAGTCGCCGGTGGAGCAGGCATCCGTTGCACAGCAGGATGTTCCCGCCGTGCCAACCGCCCCGGCGCAACCACCCGCAGCACAGGCGACCGCTCCGGCAAAGGAAACCGTGGCAACCTATGTCGAGCAGGAAAAGCAGGCTGACCAGGCGCTGCAATCCGCTCCGCCCCAGCAAACCGTTGATCTGGCTGAGGCCTGGGTGATCCAGGTGGGCGCCTTTTCCAGCCAGCCCAATGCTGAGGCTCTGCGCGACAAACTCAAGTCGGGTGGCTATGCCGCCTTTGTGAAGCCGCTGAAAGTCGCGTCGGGCACCCTGTTCAAGGTTTATGTCGGCCCGGAAATACGCCGCTACCGGGTGGATCAGCAAAAACTGGAGCTGGAACAGAAATACAAGGTCAAGGCGCTGATTTTGAAGCACATTCCCTGATGTGTCGGACGTAGGATTTTTACTCACCTTTTGGTAGAATGCGCGCTCTCCCAAATCCGACCGTAGCTGCGGTATTTCCTCGCCATGACCATTGCCGATTATGTCATTCTCGGTTCCATCGCTGTTTCCATGGTGCTGAGTCTGCTGCGCGGATTTACCTCTGAAGCCATTTCCCTGCTGACCTGGATTGCGGCCTTTGTCGTTGCCCGCCTGTTCAGCCTGCCCTTTGCGGTTCTGCTGGTTGATCTGGTCAATCCGCCGTCCATGCGGCAGCCTGCCGCCTTCATCATCCTGTTTGTGCTCACCCTGATCGTGGGTGCGCTGATCAAGCATCTGGCCAAGACCTTCGTGGATGCCACCGGCCTGTCCGGCACCGACCGCCTGATGGGCATGGTGTTTGGCGCGGCGCGGGGTGCGCTGCTGGTGGTGGTGAGCCTGTCGGTTCTGAGCCGGACCACCCAGATGCCCTCTGATCCCTGGTGGCAGAAATCCACCCTGATTCCCCATTTCCTGCTGGTGGAAGGCTGGACGGCCGAAATGGGCCAGAAAGCCTGGAACGGCATCATGGGCATTGGCCGCAGCTGATCAAGCTTGCGCTATCATTGAAGTTCATCGCAGTACTAGACGTATCGAGGTAACAGCGAAATGTGTGGAATCGTCGGCATTGTCAGCCGCTCCAACGTTAACCAATCCCTGTACGACGCCCTCACGGTGTTGCAGCATCGTGGGCAGGATGCCGCCGGTATCGTCACCTGTGACCAGGACAAACTGTTTCTGCGCAAGGATAACGGCATGGTGCGCGACGTGTTCCGTACCCGCCACATGCGCCGCCTGCAGGGCAACATGGGCATTGGCCACGTACGCTATCCCACTGCCGGCACCTCCAGTTCCGCCGAGGCGCAGCCGTTCTATGTGAACTCGCCGTACGGCATCACGCTGGCGCACAACGGCAACCTGACCAATGCCGGCGAAATCGGTGAGGACCTGTACAAGACCGATCTGCGCCACATCAACACCAATTCCGATTCCGAAGTGCTGCTCAATATTTTTGCCCACGAACTGCAGGTGCTGGGCAAGCTGGTGCCCACCGAGGAAGATATTTTTTCAGCCGTGTCCGCCGTGCATCGTCGTTGCAAGGGCGCCTATGCGGTGGTGGCGATGATCACCGGTTACGGTATTGTCGGTTTCCGCGATCCATATGGCATACGTCCGCTGTGCTTTGGCGAGCGCGAAAGCGAATCCGGCATCGAGTACATGCTGGCGTCGGAAAGCGTGGCGTTGCAGGCTCTGGGCTTCACCCTGATTCGCGACGTGCTGCCCGGCGAGGCGGTGTACATCAATACCGAAGGCCAGCTGTTCACCCGTCAGTGCGCCACCAATCCGCAGTACCGGCCCTGCATTTTCGAACATGTGTATCTGGCGCGTCCCGATTCCATCATGGACGGCATTTCCGTCTACAAGGCGCGTCTGCGCATGGGCGAGAAACTGGCGGAGAAAATCCGTCGCGTCTGGCCCGATCACGACATCGACGTGGTGATTCCGATTCCGGATACCAGCCGTACCTCGGCGCTGCAGCTGGCGAACAATCTGGGCGTGAAATACCGCGAAGGTTTCATCAAGAACCGTTACATCGGTCGCACCTTCATTATGCCCGGCCAGAGCGAGCGCAAGAAGTCGGTGCGCCAGAAGCTGAACGCCATCGAGCTGGAATTCCAGGGCAAGAACGTGCTGCTGGTGGATGATTCCATCGTGCGCGGCACCACCTGCAACCAGATCATCGAGATGGCACGGGATGCGGGCGCGAAGAAAGTGTACTTTGCCTCGGCGGCGCCAGAGGTCTGCTACCCGAACGTGTATGGCATCGACATGCCGGCGGCATCGGAGCTGATTGCTCACGGTCGCACGGTGGAGGAAGTGCGCAAGCTGATCGGCGCGGACTGGCTGGTGTACCAGGATCTATCCGACCTGATCGCGGCAGCGCGCGGCGGCAATCCGAAAATCGATGGCTTCGATTGCTCGGTCTTCAATGGTGAATATGTGACGGGCGATATCGACGCCGCCTATCTGGATCGTCTGCAGCGAATGCGGGGCGAGGATTCGAAAAAGAAGAAAGGCTCGCTGCAACTGCTCAATGATGAGAGTATCGATCTGCACAACGCCAGTTAAGACACTGGCCAGTTGACGCAGCGCATGCCTGAATCGTGGCGCCGGTGATGATTCGCCGGCGTGTTTCCCGACCAGCCCAATTTGCGAAGACCACGACCATGACGCAGGATTTTTCCGACGACGATCAACTTCACATTGAAACCCTGGCGATCCGCTCGGGGCAGCTGCGGACCAGTGAGCTGGCACACAGCGAGCCGATCTTTGCCACCTCCAGTTTTGTTTACGGCAGCGCGGCGCAGGCGGCGGCCCGCTTCAGCGGCGCGGAACCCGGTTTCGTTTACTCCCGTTTTTCCAACCCCACTGTCAGCGCGTTCGAACAGCGTCTGGCCGTGATGGAAGGCGCCGAGCGCTGCGTGGCCACGGCGTCCGGTATGGCGGCCATTCTCAGCACCATCATGGCGTTGCTGCAAAGCGGCGACGAGATCATCTGCTCCCGCAGCGTGTTCGGCACCACCAATGTGCTGCTGGAAAAATATCTGAAAAAATTCGGCGTGAAGACCACCTTTGTCGCGCTGACGGATTTTACCCGGTGGCAGGCGGCGATCACCCCGAAAACCAGATTGCTGTTTCTGGAAACGCCGTCGAATCCCCTGTGCGAAGTGGCGGACATTCCGCAGCTGGCGCAACTGGCGCATGCGAACAACGCGCTGCTGGTGGTGGACAACTGTTTCTGCACGCCGGCCCTGCAGCGTCCGCTGGAAATGGGGGCGGATATCGTGCTGCATTCCGCCACCAAGTTTCTCGACGGGCAGGGGCGCTGCATCGGTGGTGCCGTGTGTGGCAGCAAGGCGCTGATGGAGGAAGTGTATGGCTTCCTGCGTTCGGCCGGCCCCACGATGAGCCCCTTCAATGCCTGGGTGTTTCTGAAAGGTCTGGAAACCCTGAGCCTGCGCATGCAGGCGCACAGTGCCAACGCGCTGCGGCTGGCGGACTGGCTGGAGCAGCATCCGGCGGTGGAAAAAGTGTTTTACTGCGGTTTGCCCACGCATCCGCAACATCTGCTGGCGCGCAAGCAGCAGGATGCATTCGGCGGCGTGCTCTCGTTCCGCGTGAAAGGCGGTCGCGAGGAGGCGTGGAAGGTCATCGATCACACGCAGATCCTGTCGATTACTGCAAACCTGGGTGACACCAAATCCACTATTACCCATCCGGCCACCACCACGCACGGCCGCCTTTCCGACGCCGACAAGGCGCAGGCCGGCATCACCGAGAATCTGGTGCGGGTGGCGGTGGGGCTGGAACATATCAACGATCTGAAACGCGACCTGGCGCGCGGACTGGATCTGCTGCGGGGCTGATTTCTGCAGCCCCGGTTTCTTCCGGCGGCATTCGGGCTAGACTGAAACCACTGGTCTGTTGTTTCAGGGAGAAACCCGGTGTCGCAACCCCACATCGATCGTCTGGTCAAAGCCCTTGGTACCATTCTGCTGGGCAAGGAACCGCAGATTCGTTTGGCGGTGGCCTGCCTGCTGGCCAAGGGCCATCTGCTGCTGGAAGACCTGCCCGGCATGGGCAAAACCACGCTGTCGCATGCACTGGCGCGGGTGCTGGGTCTGACCTACCAGCGCATCCAGTTCACCAGCGATCTGCTGCCCGCCGACATCATTGGCACCAGCATCTTCAATCCCGGCAACGCCCACTTTGAATTCCGCAAAGGCCCGGTGTTTGCCGAGGTGTTGCTGGCGGATGAAATCAATCGCGCCACGCCGAAAACCCAGGGCGCATTGCTGGAAGCGATGGAGGAACGGCAGGTGACGGTGGAGGGAACCTCGCATCCGTTGCCGCAGCCGTTCTTTGTCATCGCCACGCAGAACCCTGTCACCCAGATGGGCACGTTTCCGCTGCCGGAATCGCAGCTCGACCGTTTTCTGATGCGCATCAGCCTGGGTTATCCCGATCCCAAAGTGGAGCGCGAACTGCTGAAAGGCACCAATCCGCGCGAGCAGCTGGATCAGGTGCAGGCGGTGCTGAGCAAGGCCGATCTGGCGGCGCTGCAGAAGAAGGTCGACAACATTCATGTGTCCGACGCGCTGCTGGATTATGTGCAGCGGATTCTGGCTTACACGCGGCAGTCCAATCAGTTTGTCTTTGGTTTGTCGCCGCGGGCCGGCATGGCGCTGGTGAGGTGCGCGCGGGCTTTTGCGCTGGTGCAGGGGCGCGATCATGTGATTCCCGAAGATGTGCAGGCGGTGCTGGGGCCGGTGGCGGAGCATCGTCTGAGTGGATCGCGCGACGTAACCGGACACGAAGGTGAACGGCTGGTGGACCATGTCATCAAGCATGTCGACGTCATCGCGAAACGCTGAGTCACGCTTTTCCGTTCTGCTGCAACCGGCGCGGGTGCGCTGGCAGAAGTGGATCGATCGCCGCATTCCTCCCAGCCGCGAAGTGGTGCTGGACCAGCGCCGCATTTTCATCTTTCCCACGAAAATGGGGCTTGCGTATCTGTTCACCGCGCTGCTGCTGTTTATCGCCGGCATCAATTACGACAACAGTCTGATCCTGAATTTCAGTTTTTTTCTCGGCAGTCTGTTCATCGTGGCCATCCTGCAGACGTTCAGCAATCTGTCCGGGCTGGTGATTGCGGCGGGCACGACCGAGCCGGCGTTTGCCGGCACCGAAGCCAAATTCAATCTGTATCTGGGCAAGTCACGGCGCAAGGATCATTGCTCCATCCTGCTGGAGTGGCATGGTTTTTCCGCCGAACCGCGCAATCTGGTCGAGCAGGAAAAAGTGCCGGTGCAGATGCTGCTGACAACCGCGCGACGTGGTGTGTTTCATCCGGAGCGTCTGAAAATAATTTCTGTGTATCCGCTGGGACTGATTCAGGCGTGGACCTGGATTGCGCTGGATATGGAGTGCCTGGTGTATCCCAAGCCGGTGCCCTGCGAACTGCCGCCACAGCAGGAGCAAACCGGACACGATGGCAAGGCGCCAGTGCCGGAAGGCAACGAAGATTTCGACGGTCTGCGTGCGTATCAGGAAACCGATTCGCTCAACACGGTGGACTGGAAAGCCTACGCGCGCACCCGCACGCTGTACACCAAGCGCTTCCACGGTTATCAGGCGGAATCGCGCTGGCTGCAATGGGAGCAGGTGCCGGCGCAGAATGTGGAACTGAAACTGTCGCAGCTGTGTTTTCTTGTGCTGGACATGGAGCGTGCCGGCACACCGTTTGGTTTGCAGTTGCCGGGAATGAGTATTGAAGCCGGCAGCGGGCCCGAGCACCAGAAGCGCTGTCTGGAAGCGTTGGCGCGATTCTGATGGCGATTCCGGCGAACCAGGGTACAGCAACCCGATCCAGTTCAGTTCGATCTCCGCTGCAGGCAAAATCCGCAGCGGAACGCGACAGCAAGCGTCACGGTTTTCCCATGCCGAGGACTGCGTTTGTCCTGCTGCTGGCGATCAACATTCTGGCGGTGTTGCCGCACACCGAGCGCGTGCCGACCTGGATGTTGCCGGCCTTTTTCGGTGTGCTGGTGTGGCGCATCCAGGTGTTCCGCCAGCGCTGGCCGTTTCCGTCCAAATGGGTGCGACTGCTGCTGGTGCTGTTCGGTTTTGCCGGCGTGATTGCCTATCACCGCACGGTGTTCGGGCCGGACGCCGGCGTTGGCCTGCTGATCACGGCCTATCTGTTCAAGCAGCTGGAAATGGTGACGCGGCGCGATGCGTTTCTGGTGGTGATCCTGTCCTATTTCGTGCTGGCGACGGAATTTCTGTTTTCCCGTTCGCTGTACACCACGCTGTATGTGTTTCTGGTGCTGATCCTGATCACCGCCACGCAGATTGCGCTGAACCAGACTGACGCGCGCATTGCCATTGGCCAGCCGCTGAAAAATTCCCTCAAGCTGATCCTGCAGAGCATTCCGCTGATGCTGGTATTGTTTTTCCTGTTCCCGCGCATTGGTCCGCTGTGGCAGCTGAATCTGAATACCAAGCAGCATCGCGTTGGGCTCAGCGAAACGATGGCGCCGGGGGATATCGCCAATCTGTCGCGTTCGGAAGCGCTGGCGTTTCGTGCCGAATTTACCGGCGAGATTCCACCGCAGCGCGAACGTTACTGGCGCGCCGCCGTGTTCGACCGTTTTGATGGACGCACCTGGTATGCCATCGATGACAGTCTGCTGATGCCGCTGGATACGCAGCAGCTGGAATACACGGGCCGTCACTTCAATTACCGCGTGATTCTGGAGCCCACCAGCCAGCGCTGGCTGATGGCGATGCCGGCGGCGCGGGTGAGCGGCATCGAGAACAAGGCAACCGAAGCGCTGACGTTTCTGAGCCGCGACAAGCTGGACACAACGGTGTCCTATCAGGTGACCAGCTATCCCGATTACCAGTATCAGGTGCAGGGGCTGTCGCGGACGGAGCGCAATCGCTACCTGCAGTTGCCGCCGCAGGGTGATGAGCAGGCGCGCCGTTATGCGCAGCAGCAGTTGCAGCAGAACGGCGGTGATCCGCAGCGCCTGATCGACAGCCTGCTGCGCTGGTATTACGAGGAAGAATTCGTCTACACGCTGAGTCCGCCCACGCTCGGACGCAACACCATCGATGAATTCCTGTTCCAGACCCGGCGCGGTTTCTGTTCCCATTTTGCCGGCGCCTTTGTGTTTCTCATGCGCAGTGCCGGCGTGCCGGCGCGGCTGGTGGGTGGCTATCAGGGCGGGCAGGCGCATCCGATAGCGGGCTACCTGCTGGTGCATCAGTACGATGCCCATGCCTGGGCCGAGGTCTGGATGGAAGGGCAGGGCTGGGTGCGGGTCGATCCGACCGCAGCGGTGGCGCCCAATCGCATCGAACTGGGCCCGCAGAACAGTACCACCGACAACAGTTTCCTGCTGGATTCCCCGCTGTCGCCGGAGCGTCTGCGCAACCTGGCGTTGTTTACCCGGGCGCGGCTGCTGATCGACTATGTGGACTATCTCTGGTACCGGAACGTGGTGTCGTACAACAGCGAATCCCAGAGCCAGCTGTTCCGGGATCTGCTGGGCCGGGTCACGCCGCAGCGGATTGCGGCCCTGATAGGGGGCGTTGCCGGATTGATCATTCTGGTGCTGTCGGTGCTGACCTTGCTGCGGCATCCGCCGCTGCGCCGGCTGGACCGCATCGACCGCCTCTATCTGCGCTTCTGCCGCAAGCTGCAGCGGCGCGGGCTGGAGCGGGAGCCGGGCGAGGGTCCGCAGACGTTTGCCGAGCGGGCCAGTGCGCAGCTGCCGCAGCAGGCGCGGGCCATCCGGCGCATTACCGCCCTGTATCTTTCGCTGAAGTACGGACCGCAACAAAAAGACGGGAATATTCAACAACAACCGTCAAATAGCGGTGGTAAACTTGGCGGCCTCGAACAGGAACTGGCGCAGCAGGTCGGTGCCTTCAAACCCTGAATGCCAATAAAAAACAACATGGATTCAATCTGATGGAGCGGTTCCAGAAACCCATTCTGCTGTCGATTCTGGGCGGCATGGTGCTGTATCTCGGCGCCATGTTCCTCAGTGATTTCCATGCCACGCGGGACGCCATCCTGCAGGTGGGGCTGGGCGGTTGGGCCGTGATACTGGGCTTGTCGCTGGCCAACTACGCCATGCGTTACTGGCGTTGGGACTGGTACCTGCACAAGCTCAGCCAGACCCGCCTGCCGCACCGCTGGCACATCGCGTACTACCTGTGCGGTTTCGCACTCTCCACCACACCGGGCAAGGCGGGCGAAACGGTCCGCTCCCTCTATCTCAAGCGCCACGGCATTTCCTATGCCCATACCTTCAGCACGTTTTTCGTCGAGCGCTTTCTGGATCTGCTCAGCATCGTACTGATCTCCTGCGCCGCCGGCTTCCTGTTCAAGGGCTACGGCCCCGTGGTGTTGATCACCGGAGTGGTGGTATTCGGCTCGCTGCCGCTGCTGCACAGCCGCAAGGTGCTGCAGCTGCTGGCTGATTGGTCGCAGAAGCATGAGGGAAAAATTGGCAAGGCGCTGGAGCATCTGCTGGCGCTGCTGAAATCGTCTGCGTCACTGCTGCGCAACCGGGAATTGTTTGTCGGACTGGTGGTCGGATTTCTCGCGTGGCTGGCGGAAGCGGTGGGCTTCTGGTATCTGCTGCATGTGCTGGGGCAGGACGTGTCCGTTTTGATGGCGGTGAGCATTTATGGCGTGGCCGTGCTGATCGGTGCCATTTCATTTTTACCCGGTGGGCTGGGCAGCACGGAAGCGGTGATGACGCTGCTGCTGGTGTCGCTGGGCGTCGAGCAGTCGGTGGCGGTGGCAGCGACGCTGATCTGCCGCATCGCCACGCTGTGGTTTGCGGTATTCATGGGATTGATTGTGGCAAGCGTGCTGGCAGCGCGGGGCATTACCCCCATGTCCGGCGATGGTGTGAAGGTGTAATCGGACATGTCGGAAAAGAAATATCCCCTTGTTGTAGATCTGGACGGCACGCTGATCCGCAGCGATCTGCTGATCGAATCCTTCCTGCTGCTGATCAGGCTCAGTCCGCTGAATATCTTTCGCGTATTCTTCTGGCTGTTGAAAGGCAAGGCCTTTCTGAAGTCGGAGATCGCACGCCATGTGGACATTCCGGTGGAATGGCTGCCGTACAATCTTGAGCTGATCGAGTATCTCAAGGCGCAGAAAAAAGCCGGACGCGAGATCATTCTCGCCACCGCGTCCCATGTGCGTTATGCCCACGCGGTGGCGCAGCACCTGGGTATCTTTGATGATGTGCTGGCGACGGATGACACGCGCAACCTGTCCGGCACTGCCAAGCGCTCGGCGCTGACCGAGCGTTACGGCGAGAAGCAGTACGTGTATGCCGGCAACGCGCCGGTGGATCTGAAAGTCTGGGATCACTGCCATCAGGCGATCGTGGTGGCGGACAAGGGGCTGGTGAAGCAGGCGGAAAAACACTGCCCCATCGAAAAGCATTTCGAACCGAAAAAGCCCGGCCTGAAAGTGGTGCTGAAAGCGTTGCGCGTGCACCAGTGGGTGAAGAATGGCTTGATCTTTGTGCCACTGCTGACTGCGCATGTGCTTACCGATGCGAAACTGCTGGTGGCGGGCATGCTGGCCTTCTTTGCATTTTCGTTCTGTGCTTCCAGCGTGTACTTCCTCAACGATCTGCTGGACCTCAACGACGATCGCCGGCACGCCACCAAGCGCAACCGGCCGTTCGCCGCGGGCACGCTGTCGCTGATTGCCGGTCTGGTGGGAACACCGATCCTGCTGCTGATGGCCGCCGCGATCTGCTGGTTCCTGCCGTGGGAATTCGCGCTGGTGCTGGGCATCTATTATCTGATGACCGTGGCCTACAGCTTCAAACTCAAACGTGTGGTGATGATCGACGTGATCACACTGGCGGCGCTGTACACCATTCGCATTGTCGCGGGTGCCGCTGCCGTTGCAGTTACGCTGTCATTCTGGCTGCTGTCGTTCTCCGTGTTTGTGTTTCTCAGTCTCGCCATCGTCAAGCGTTACACCGAGCTGATGAAACTGAAGGAAAAGAGCGTGAAGAAAACCCTGGGGCGTGGCTATCAGGTGGAAGACCTGGAGCTGCTGTCATCACTGGGCGGATCGGCGGGATATATTTCTGTGCTGGTTCTGGCGCTCTATATCAACAGTGCGGACGTAAAGGGCATGTATGATCAGCCGCAGCTTATGTGGCCGGTGTGTCTGGTCATGCTGTACTGGATCAGCCGTGTCTGGATCATCGCGCACCGGGGCAACATGGATGACGATCCGATTGTGTTTGCCCTCAAGGATCGCATCAGCATGGTGTGCGGCGCGCTGATCGGACTGTTCATGGTGCTGGCGGTGTGAGATGAGCAAACCATACGTTTCCTGGGCCCGTTATCCGTACACACAGCAACGTGGTGTCGATCTGCAATGGCGCACCGATGACTTGCCGGACGAAGCCAGTATTCTCGTGCAGGGCAACGCCAGAAGTTACGGCGACAGCTGCATGAATAACGGCGGCGTGGTGGCATCCACCCGCTTCCTGCGCCGCTTCATCAACTTCGATGCGGACACCGGGCTGCTGCAATGCGAATGCGGCACCCAGCTGGCCGACATCCTCAATCTGGTGGAGCCGCAGGGCTGGTTCCTGCCGGTAACGCCGGGCACAAAGTTCGCCACTGTCGGCGGATGCGTTTCCAACGATGTGCACGGCAAGAATCATCATCTTGAAGGTTCGTTCGGGCGGCACGTGACACGCTTTGCGCTGCGTCGCACCGACGGCACGCAGCTGATCTGTTCCCCCACTGAAAATGCCGGCTGGTTCAGCGCAACCATCGGCGGACTTGGTCTCACCGGTTTCATCGAATGGGTGGAGCTGCAACTCAAGCGCGTGCCCAATTCCGCCATCAATCTCGAAACCATCAAGTACAACGATCTGGCGACCTTCTTCGCGCTGTCGGCTGAATCCGAACACAGCCATGAATTCACTGCAGCCTGGATTGACTGTCTGGCGTCGCGGGAAAAACTCGGGCGGGGCCATTTCCTGCGGGGCAATCACGCCAAGATTACCCAGCCGAAACCGGCGGCCTCGAAACTGAAACTGGCGATGCCGATCGATCCGCCACTGTCGCTGATCAACAGCCTTTCCCTGCGTGCGTTCAATTCCCTGTATTTCAACCGTCAGATGCAGGAGCGTAGTTTCGCCACGGTGCATTACGATCCGTTTTTCTATCCGCTTGATTTCGTGCACGACTGGAATCGCATCTACGGCCCGAAAGGTTTCCTGCAATACCAGTGTGTGGTGCCGAACGACGTCAGTTACGATGCGACACGCGAAATGCTGGAGCGCATCGCGGCGGCCAACAGCGGCTCGTTCCTGGTGGTGCTGAAAGTATTTGGCGATGTTCCGTCGCCTGGACTCATGTCGTTCCCGCGTCCGGGTGCCACACTGGCACTGGATTTTCCGTATCAGGGTAACAAGACATTGCACCTGTTCGATCAGCTGGACGATGTCGTCGTGCAGGCGGGCGGCGCGCTTTATCCCGCCAAGGACGCGCACATGAAAGCGGAACATTTCAAACGGTTCTATCCCAACTTTGACACCTTCATTCAATACAAAGATCCCGGAATCTCGTCGAGTTTCTGGCGCCGTGTAATGGAAGCAAACGCATGAAAAACTGGATCGTCGTCGGAGCAACGTCCGCCATTGCAGAATCTGTCTGTCGCCTGTGGGCCAGCCGCGGCTACAAGCTGTTTCTGGTGGCGCGCAATGAAGAAAAACTGAATGTGGTCGCGCAGGATCTGAAAGTGCGCGGAGCAGGGCAGGTGGATGTTTACAGCATGGACGCCAACGCGTTCGAACTGCACCAGCCGTGTTTCGATGCCGCGCTGAAAAGCATGGGCAGGGTGGATGGCCTGTTCGTCGCCCACGGTACGCTGCCTGACCAGAAAGCCTGCGAGCGTTCGTTCAATGTGGCGCGTTCGGAAATCGAAACCAATGCCCTGAGCGTGATTTCACTCTGCACGATTGCCGCGAATCATTTCGAACAGCAGCGGCAGGGCGACATCGCGGTGATTTCGTCGGTGGCGGGCGATCGCGGTCGCCAGTCCAACTATGTCTACGGCGCGGCGAAAGGCATGGTGAGCATTTTCCTGCAGGGACTGCGCAACCGGCTGAGTGCGTCCGGCGTGCATGTGCTGACCATCAAGCCCGGTTTTGTCGATACGCCGATGACTGCCAGTTTCGACAAGGGCGGTCCGCTGTGGGCCAGCGCCGATCAGGTAGCGGCAGGCATCGTCAAGTCCGTCGACAAGAAGTGCAACGTGGTGTACCTGCCCTGGTTCTGGTGGATCATCATGAACATCATCCGTCACATCCCGGAATTCATTTTCAAGAAGATGAAAATGTAGGGCGCGATTTGCGTGCAGCGAAAACCTGCACGCGGCCACCGGGATTTCGATCTTTCCGGCGACACTCATCTGCATGCGATAAAATCGTCGCCCACAAAAAACCCCGCCGCAGCGGGGTTTTCTTTTTGCCTTTCCAGCTTAGGCGTCCTGCGCCACCGGAATCTTCACCTTGTCAGCCACTTCCTGATATTCGCCCATGCGGTCGAAGTTCATGTAGCGGTAGATGTCAGCTGCCATGCTGTCGATCTGGCTGGCGTACTGCATGTACTCCGCCACGGTCGGCAACTTGCCCATCACCGCCGCCACCGATGCCAGTTCCGCCGACGCCAGGTACACGTTGGAACCCTGGCCCAGACGGTTGGGGAAGTTACGGGTAGAGGTGGACACCACGGTCGTGTTCGGCGCAACGCGTGCCTGGTTACCCATGCACAGCGAGCAGCCCGGCATTTCCGTGCGGGCACCGGCGCGGCCGTAGATGTTGTAGTAGCCTTCTTCCATCAGCTGGTGCTGGTCCATCTTGGTCGGCGGCGCCAGCCACAGACGGGTTGCCAGCGATCCACCTTCCACTTTGTCCAGCAGTTTGCCGGCGGCGCGGAAGTGGCCGATGTTGGTCATGCACGAACCGATGAACACTTCGTCGATTTTGTCGCCGGCCACGTCGGACAGGAACTTGGCGTCGTCCGGATCGTTAGGGCAGCACAGAACGGGTTCCTTGATGTCGTCCATGTTGATTTCGATGACGGTGTGGTACTCGGCGTCCTTGTCAGCGCGCATCAGTTCCGGCTTGGCCAGCCAGGCTTCCATACCGCGAATACGACGTTCCATGGTGCGGGCGTCGCCGTAGCCATTCGCAATCATCCACTTCAGCAGCGTGATGTTGGACTTCAGGTATTCGGCAACGGAATCTTCCGACAGCGTGATGGTGCAGCCGGCGGCGGAACGCTCGGCAGACGCGTCAGACAGCTCGAACGCCTGCTCCACGGTCAGATCTTCCAGACCTTCGATTTCCAGGATGCGGCCGGAGAACACGTTCTTCTTGCCTTTCTTCTCAACCGTCAGCAGACCGGCCTTGATGGCGTACAGCGGAATCGCGTGTACCAGGTCACGCAGGGTGATGCCAGGTTGGCGTTTGCCCTTGAAACGCACCAGAACGGATTCCGGCATGTCCAGCGGCATGACACCGGTGGCAGCAGCAAACGCCACCAGACCGGAGCCGGCCGGGAACG
>CAZBII010000092.1:3671-17915 GCA_964491665.1 uncultured Moraxellaceae bacterium | reverse complement strand
GATCGATCTTGAGCTTGTCGATGGGGAAACGTTTCAGATACGCCAGCGAGGAATAGCCGGTGCCGAAATCATCGATGGCGATCTTGCAGCCGATGGTGTGCAGCACTTCCAGAATATCCAGCGCGGTGCCGGCGTCGCTCATCAGGCTGGTTTCGGTGATTTCCAGTTCGATGGATTCAGCAGGAATCTGGTGCTGCTGGATGATGTCGCGCAGTTCGGTGGCCAGGCTGGGCTGGGCGATCTGGCGCGCCGACAGGTTGACCGCAATCACGCCCGGATTCAGGCCTTGTGCCCGCCACTGGCGGATCTGGCGCGCCACGTCGCGCAGCACCCACTCGCCCATCGGCACGATCAGGCCGGTTTCTTCCGCCAGCGGAATGAATTCCGCCGGTGATACCATTTTCTCGCCCGCCGGCTGCCAGCGGATCAGCGCCTCGGCACCCAGCATGCTGCCGCTGCTGACGCACACCACGGGCTGGTAATACAGCACGAATTCGCGCAGCTGCAAGGCCTGGCGCAGACGCGCTTCCAGTTCGAATTTCTTGCTGGCACTGGCGGTCAGTTCCGCCGAGTAGTAGCAGGCCAGATTGCGGCCCTTGAACTTGGCGTGGTTACTGGCAATTTCCGCGTTGCGCAGCAGGATTTCCGCTTCCTGCCCGTCGTCGGGAAAAACGCTGATGCCGATCGCCACATCCAGATAGATATCCATCATGTCCGGCAGCGACACCGGCTTGCGCATCAGTTCCAGCACGTCGCGCGACACCGCATTCACGCCCTCCCGGTTGGGCAGCCGGTCCAGCAGCAGGAAAAACTTGTCGCCACTGGCGCGGCTGACGCAATCCTTTTCCCGCAGGCGATGGGCCAG
This sequence comes from uncultured Moraxellaceae bacterium, assembly GCA_964491665.1. Taxonomy (GTDB): domain Bacteria; phylum Pseudomonadota; class Gammaproteobacteria; order Pseudomonadales; family Ketobacteraceae; genus Ch67. The sequence continues at coordinate 17,050 of CAZBII010000092.1, read as the reverse complement.
GCGCTGGCCAAAGGTGCGGATCACCTGATCGCCCACCGGATGGCCAAAACTGTCGTTCACTTTCTTGAAGTCGATGATGTCCACGCAGAGCACGGCCAGGTGCGTGCCATTTTTCACGCACTCCTCGACGGCCAGGGCAATCCGCTGCAGCAGCACCTTGCGGTTGGGCAGCTGGCTGACCGGATCGAAGTTCTCCAGTTCCTGCACGCGCTGTTCGGTGTTTTTCAGGCGGCTGATGTCGCTGAAGGTGCCGATGTAATGCTGGGTGTTACCTTTGTCGTCCAGCAGGCGCGAGATGGACAGCCACTCGATGAAGGGCTGGCCGTTCTTGCGCCGGTTCATGATCTCGCCGCTCCAGTGGCCGTCCGTCGCGATGGCCTGCCACATGCGGGCAAAGAACTCCGGCGCGTGATGGCCACTGTTGAGCAGACGCGGGTTGCTGCCCTTCACTTCCACTTCGCTGTAACCGGTGATGGCGGTGAAGGCGGGATTCACAAACTGGATGCTGCCCTGCGGGTCGGTGATGATGACACCGTTCTGGATGGTGTCGATCACGGCGCTGTTCAGCTGCAGGCGTTCCTGTGCGCGGCGCTGCTCGCTGATGTCGATGATGGCGCCGACAAAGTAGAAATCGTTGTGCTCGACTTCAGACAGGCACAACTCGTCGTACACCCAGAGATAGTGGCCCTGCGCGTGACGCACCCGGTATTCGTGACAGAAACGCCGGGATTGCCTGACCTGCTCGACGGCCTTCTGCACCCGGCCACGATCATCCGGATGAATCAGCGCCAGCCACTCGTCGGCACTGGCGATATTCTGGGGCGGGTAACCCAGGATGCGGCTGGAATTCGCGCTGACCCACACCACTTCCGGCAGGTCATTGCGGTAGCGCAGCCGGTAGCACACCGCCGGGCTGGCCAGCAGGATTTCCCGCAGGTATTGCTCGCTCTGGTGAATGGCCGATTCCAGCGCCTGACGCCGGAGCCAGGCACGGCGGATCAGCAGGAACAGCAGCAGGGTGGTAAATGCGACGAAGCCCATGCCCTTGGCGGCGCTGAACCACACCACCTCGTCCAGCCGCAGCGGCAACAGGCCCAGCAGGGTGTCGGACAGCATGATCCAGGCACCGCTGACCACGAAGTAGATGCCCGCAATCCGCCACTCTTCGCGCTGCCAGAGCGGAAGTTGTCGGGAAGGAGTAATCCGGTTGGACATGTGCTGCTCCCGCGTCCGGATGGGGCAAATCGGATAAAGAAATAAACCTGTGCCTCAAGCATAGTTCAGTGATTCCACCCTGTAAGCGCCGCCCTCCCACTTCCGGATCACGACACGGATGCGCCGGCGACGCTGTTTTCGGGGTTGCCTCGCACCGCCGGTCCGTTATTATCCGGACTGGCTGTACTGCTTTCCCGCTCTGCGGGGCACACTTGGTCACCACAATAAAAAATGGGGTTTGCGTGCCATGTTCTATCGTTTGCTGGTTCTTTTGTTCTGTTTCCTCTGCACGGCCAACAGTCTGGCCGCCCTTCTGCCACCACTCGACAAGCTCAATGCCTTCAAGGTGATCACCATCGAGGGCGAAGATATTCCCAACGCCCTGGGCGCCGATCTGGACGATCTGTCGCTGGCCGCCATCGTCGATAACGTGATGGAGCCGGTGCCATTCCAGATCGATCAGTACAACGTGGGCGGCGCCCTGTATTTCGACGGCTGGGACGTGGCCATGGCCGGCGACGGCAAGCGCTTCGATGCCACCGACAAGCTGCTGTTCCTGTTCAAGGATGCCGGCGTGCGCCGCACGGAGCGCGATATTTACGATGGCGAGATCGTGGCCGAAATCCTGCTGAAAGATGACGCCGGCACCGAGCGCTTCGTATATCTGGTGAAAGGTTCCCGCCTGCGCTCCGAAGAGCAGTACGTGCGCTACAGCTCCGAGATGGGGCTGGTGGAAACCGACTTCTACCAGATGCGCTACGACACGAAAAACCACCTGAAGTGGGAAGATTTCAGCGCCACCAATTTCGTCGGCGAGCGGCCGCTGGATTCGATGAAACTGAGCCTGAACATGGGCGCGGTGACATCCCTGGTGCCGATGGAACTGGATAACGATGACCTGGTGGCGATTCCCAAGGGCGAAAAGATCGGCCCCATCCGCACCACCACCCAGCTCGACCTCACCATGTATTACCTGGAAGTGCCGATCATGCATCTGAGCATGCAGGTGCATCATTATCCCAAGGGCGTCATGTACGATGTGCGGGGCATGATGCCGGAGTTCCGCCGCATGCTGATGAACAAGCCGTATCTGAACATGTCGCTGGATGCCAACCGCCTGATGGGCGCCACCGTGCGCATGGCCAATGGCCCGAAAGAGCCCGGCATCGTTGACGGCAGGATCGATCCGATCGAGGAAGAGATGCGCAACACGCCATTCACCCCGGACAGCAACTGGTACTGGGTGAGCACGCTGCGCAATCTGGACGTGGTGGCCTTCCTGAATTATCTGGGGGTTTTCAATGAGCCGGTGTCGCCCTACATCCAGGACGATCTGGATTCGTTCGAGCCGCCGGAAATGTTCCCCGGCCAGCTGCCCAACCTGGGCTACACCATTCACAGCTTCCCGACCACCGGCTTCATGGGGCTGGTGGTGAGCATCTATCTGGATGACAGCATGCCGGGCGATCCGGAAGTGTTCACGAAGCAGCTGCGCACCCAGCCGGAGATTCAGGTGCGGCCGGTACTGGCGCTGGCCCAGGGGCCGGCACGCTAGAAACGGCGTTCGTCGGGCAGAGGCCGGTCCCGCTGGCGTCTGCCCTGCCTGCCGCCCAAAAACCCGCTAGACTGTAGGGATTCCGTTCAATCAAGGCCTCTCGACATGGATCGTCGCATTTCTTCAGCCGCCGTCCGCTTTTCCCCGGTATTGAAATCCCGCCAGGTCATCGGCACGGTGGCCGCTGCCGCCGCCATGATCAGCGCCCTGCCCATGCCTGCCCTCGCCGCTGAATCCTCGACGCTGTTTGACATGCCGCTGGAGCAGCTGATGCAGATCGAGATTGATACCGCCAGCCGCCGCCCCGGAACCTGGCGGGAACAACCCGGAGTGATCACGGTATTCACGGCAGAGGACATGATCGCCATGGGCGCCAGAACCCTGCTCGACGTGGTGCAGCGCATTCCGGGCACCAGCCTGGGCATCGATGGCCGCAACTCCATTGGACTGATAATGCGCGGCAGCTGGACACTGGAAGGCAAAGTGCTGGTGCTGCTCAATGACATGCCCCTGAACGAACTGCTGTATGGGAGCTGGTCGCCGCTGCCCTATATTCCGGTGGGTCAGCTGGAACGGATTGAAGTCCTGCGCGGCCCCGGCAGTACCCAATATGGTGGCAGCGCCCAGCTGGCCGTGATCCGCATCTTCACCCGCCAGCCCAATGGCCACAACGACGGCCGCATTGACTACACCGCCCTCAGCCAGTCCGGCCAGCCTACCCACATGGCGGGGATCAGCCAGCATTTTTCCGACGGCGCCATGCAGGGCGCGGTGAGTGTCAGCGCCAATCGCGGGGTCTGGGGCAATGAAACCTGGGTGGACAATACCGGCCAGGCTGTCGATACCGCCGACGCCGGCACCAACGGCAGCACAGTCGCACTGACTGCCGACCTGAGCGAGCGCGACCATCTGCACTTCTACCACGAGCAGTTTGACATCGACGCACTGCAGGGTTTCGGAACGGCCCAGCCACAGGGCGTGGTACTGTTGAATCGTTCGTTGCTGCATTACTCCCGCGATTTCAGACCGGGCAGCACACTGACGCTCAATCCGCACGTGAACTACCGGCACGACAACCTGCGGGTACGCGCACCGGAGGAACCCACCGTCTACGACATGACGTCGGCCAACTTTGGCGGCGGGCTGGACCTGAGATGGGATCTGGATGCGCGCAACCAGTTGAGTGGCGGCTTCGAGTACCAGAATGACCGTGCCGCAGCCAACAGTGCCGACGGCCCCTTTTTCCCCCGTCCGGCTGACCGCTATTTTGGTGACAGCGACGAAGTGAATTATGAACGCAACTCCGCGTACGCCGACTGGAACCTGAAACTGGACGATTACATTCTGATTCTGGGAGCACGCGCCAGCCACCACCAGCATGCGGATGATGCCGTCACTCCACGCGCCGGCCTGACCCGCGCCAGCGACAACTGGCATTTCAAGTGGCTCTATGGCGAAGCGTTTCGTGAACCCAATATAGAAACCATCAACTATGGCACCACCACCGGCAACATCAGTCCCGAGCGGACCCGCGTGCATGAACTCGAGGTGGGCCATCGTCTGCTTGCCCAGGGCTACCTGACACTTTCGCTGTTCAATCAACGCACGCTGGACTCCATTATTTTCAGTCAGGACCAGATCAACGAGTTCACTTACAACAACAATCCCACCATGCGCAGCTACGGCACGGAACTGCAGTATATCTACCGCACCGCGCGCATTTCGCTGCAAGCCAATTACAGCTGGACCCGATCGAACGACAACGAACTGCCGGTATACGACGTGCCGGGACAATCGGGGCAATACCTGGGAGCACCGGCTCAAGTGGGCAACCTGTGGCTGAGCCTGGCAACGCCTGTGCAGCAACTTACTGCCCTGCTGGGCGCACGGTATGTCGGCGAGCGGACTGCCCTGGACTATGACACGACGCTGTCGCTGCAGACCCTGCGTGCGGAATTCACGATGAATGCCGCGCTGCGCTACGAAGTCAGGCAGGCGGCACTGACACTCGGAGTCGACAACCTGCTCGACGAGGATCAGCGGATGCCGCAACCCTATGCAGGACTCAGCACCCCATTTCCCTACGGCAGCCGCACCATCTGGATGCGCGCAGAATGGCAGTGGAACTGAATCGGTTCCCGCCGCGCCAGGATAACCTGATCACCTGTATGGCCTCTGCGGGCGGCCCGCTCCGGCGGTTTGGCGGACCAATACCTGAACAACTATAGTTAGAGCGAATGTTCCATTTCCGTGCACGGGTTTGAGCTTCATGGAAAGATGCGCAGCAACATGCACCATCCTTTTACTTGCCTTGCTCGCGCTGAACCCCACCACGGTTTCCGCTGCCGGGGACAGCGATGGCGATCTGCTGTCGCTGTCGCTGGAGCAGCTGATGCAGGTCAGGATTAGCGTGGCCTCGCTGTTCGAAAGCGATGCCCTGCATGCCCCTTCCAATGTCTCGGTCATTACCGAGCACGACTGGCAAAACCAGGGCGCCCGCCGCATCAGCGACGCCATTTCCCACCTGCCCTCCACCCTGCTGTTGCCGGTATCCCAGGGCAGCGAAGCCATTGCCATTCGCGGCTATTCCAGCACCGCCTCGGCGCGCGGCATTGCCACCACACTGGACGGCGTGCGCCTGAACAACTTCTACTTCGGCACCGGCCAGTACGACACGCCCAGCATCAACCTGGGCGTGCTGCAGCGGATCGAGATGATTCGCGGCCCCGCCTCCACTATCTATGGCAGCGATGCCTTTCACGGCGTGCTGGCACTGCAGGCATTCGAAGCGGATACGGATCAGGAACAGGTCAGCGCGGAACTGGGGGAAAAGGGTTTCTACCAGACGGCTGCCCGTTACAGCGGCGGCGATGCAGTGCGGCTCAATCTGGCAGCGGCCGCCTCCGGCCAGTCCGATCAGGAGCGCCCCCATCAAAACTTCGACGGCACCATCATCGACAAGGAAATGCGCTACCAGTCGCGCACGGTGAGCCTGAAACTGGTCTCTGATCCGGACAGCGAGATTGCCTGGCGCTGGGGCCTGTACGCCGACGATTTCGATTCCCGCGACTTCCCCTACGTATCCGCCGCCAACAGTTCGGGCCAGGAATCCAGCGTCTATTTCACCCGTCTGGCGATGATCAAGCAGCTGCCGCAGGACCGCTCGCTGGAAGCCAGCGGCTATTACCGCGCGAACGACGTGGACCGGCTGACGCTGCAGCCCCCCACCAGCCAGCTGGTGCAGAATGACAACCACTTTGCCGAAACCGCGTCCGGCGTCGCCCTGACCCTGCGCCAGATGGCCAGGCAGGACCGCTCCACCCAATGGGCACTGGCGCTGGGTTTCGACACGCAAAGCATGGACGAGGGCGAATCCTTCCTGCGTTTTGCCAACGGCCAGCAGCTGGAGCAGGAACTGGGCGGCGTGGGCAAGTCCCGCGACATCAGCAGCCTGGTGTTCGATGCCGACACCCGTCTGGCGGACGGTCACTGGGGAGTGGTGTATGGCCTGCGTCTGGATCGCTACTCGGATTTCGGCAACCAGCTGTCGCCTCGCGCCGGCCTGATCTATCTGCCGGTGCAGGACACTGCCGTGAAACTGCTTTACGGCCGCGCCTTCCGCGCACCGACGGCGGCCGAACTGTATCTGGTGCCGATCGGCGGTGTGGGTTCCGCCGGCAATCCCGATCTGGAGCCGGAAACCATCGACACGCTGGAACTGGTCCTGATGCAGCAGGGCGAGGACTGGCAGGGCAACGTGTCCCTGTTCGGCAACGAGTGGCGCGACGCCATCGTGCTGGATTTCCAGGGCAGCAACGTGGGCACCTATCTCAACTCCGGCCGCAACCGCGCGCACGGCGTGGAAACCCGCTGGCTCTGGCGCCCGGCGCAGTGGCAACTGGAATTCAACGCCTCCTACACCGACAGCCGCAATGTCACCCTGAACCGCGATTACGCACTGTTCCCCCACTTCATGGCCAACCTGCTGGCCAGCCATGAGCTGCCGTCCCTCAACAGCCGGGTCACCCTGACCAGCCGCTATTTCGGCAAGGTCGACGACGCCCCCGACTTCGGCATCAACAACCCGCAACCGCTGGACGACTTCCTGCGCTTCGATCTGAACCTGACCCACTACTTCAGCCGCGAGGTGGAAGGCTTCCTCAACGTTCTCAACCTGTTCGACCACGATAACCACCTGCCCTCCATCACCGGCATCCAGAACGGCACAACCGACAATCCACTTACCATCAGCGTGGGGTTCCGCTACGGCTACTAGTGCCGGGCCGTGCTATCATCGCCGCCCCTGTCCTGTCATCCCGGTCGAACCTGCATGCATCCACTGCTGACCCTTTCCGTTCACGACGCACTGCGCGCCGCTCAGGGCCGCATCGAGTGTTCACTGGATCTGGGCAAAAGCATCACGCAGGTGGAAGTGCACGGCGAGCACTGGGAATGGAATGGGCAACAGTACCCGTTCATGGCCAAGTGCAAGGAGCGGACGATCTATTACTGGGATGGCGAAGGCTTCGAACCGGTGTCGCGCTATCGCGGCTCCCTGATCAAGCTGGTGCCGACGGAATGGGGCCCGCCCACGTTTGAAATCGACGGCATCAAGATGCTGCCCAGCGCGCAGCTGTCGCCGTATGAAGATGCGCGGCGCAAGGTGGACCTGATCCAGCCTGAAGGAAAAGTGATTCTGGATACCTGCGGCGGACTGGGTTATTTCGCGTCCTGGTGCGTGCAGCGCAAGGCGCGGCAGATTACCTCGTTCGAGAAGAATCCGGACGTGATCTGGATTCGCAGCCACAATCCCTGGTCGCCGGTGGCCGGCGGCAATTTCGAGCTGATCAATGGCGACAGCGCGCAGCAGATTGTCACGCTGCCCGGTAATTCCTTCGACGCCATCCTGCACGATCCGCCGCGCTTCGGCATCGCCGGCGAGCTGTATTCACAGGTGTTTTACAACGAGCTGGCGCGGGTGCTGAAGCGCAAGGGCCGCCTGTTTCACTACACCGGCACGCCCAACAAACTCACCAGCGGCCGCGATGTGCCCAACGAAGTGGCGAAGCGGCTGCGCGCCGCCGGCTTCACCACCGAGATCGTCGGCGACGGCGTGCTGGCCATCAAAAAATAAGATGGCGCGGAATCAGGGCGCGAGCCCGACCTTGCTGTCGAACTCCGCTGGCCGCTGCACAACCTTGCGAATGCGATAGTCGTAAAACACAAAGCCGGACTTGGCGCGGAACAGTTCAGCCCCATCCTGCCGGCGGGTGGCGCGCATCAGCATGTCGCCGCCATATTTATTCATGTCCGCCAGCGCCAAAGTCAGCACCAGCTCGTCATTGTGAAAACCTTCGGCGATGTACATCAGCATCAGATCGGAATTGACGATGCCGATCTCCCCCACCCGGCAGCCCGGAAAACCCATGCTGGCAAACCAGGCGTCGCGGCAATCACCAATGATGGTGACGACCTTGTCGTGCGCCAGATGGCCGCCGCTGTTTTCGTGCTGCTTCGAGACGGTCATCTGATAAGTGAAAATGCTGTGATCGGGAATGCTGATGCTGACGCGCATGATCGGGAATTCCTGCTACTGCGGTGAAGGCGCCGCAGATTCTAAGGCGGGCCGGCTGATAAATCCAACAGCAAAGCGCCGCCATTTTTATGGCACCAAACCCTACAGATCGAAACGGATTCCCTGCGCCAGCGGGATGTCGCCACCATAGTTGATCGTGTTGGTGCTGCGACGCATGTAATTTTTCCAGGCGTCCGAACCCGACTCACGCCCGCCGCCGGTTTCCTTCTCGCCGCCGAACGCGCCACCGATTTCCGCGCCGGACGTGCCGATGTTCACGTTGGCAATGCCGCAGTCCGATCCGGTGGTTGCCACAAACAGTTCCGCCTCGCGCAAATCGCTGGTGAAGATCGCCGACGACAGTCCCTGCGGCACGTTGTTGTGCCAGTCCAGCGCCTGCCGCAGATCGAGAAAACGGATCACATACAGCACAGGGGCGAAGGTTTCGGTTTGCAAAATATCGGCATCCGGCGCAATGGCAATCACCGCCGGCTGCACATAGTAACCGCCGCCGGGCACATCCTTCCTGATACGCTCGCCGCCATACAGCAGCTGGCCGCCCTGCGCCTGCGCGGTCTTGATCGCCTGCTGGAACTGCGCAAAGGCGTTCTTGTCGATCAGCGGCCCGCACAGCACATGCTCGTCACGCGGATCGCCGATGCGCAGCGTTTTCAGCGCAGCAATCAGTTTCGTCTCGAAATAGTTGGCGATGGATTCGTGCAGGAACAGCCGGCGCAGACTGGTGCAGCGCTGGCCGCTGGTGCCGACAAAGGAAAACGTCACGCCTTTCAGTGCCAGATCCAGATCCGCTTTCTTCGACACGATAATGCCGTTGTTGCCACCCAGCTCCAGCAGACTGCGACCCAACCGCGCCGCCACCGTTTGCGCCACACTGCGCCCCATCGCCACCGAACCGGTCGCCGACACCAGCGCCACATGCCGGTGTTCTGCCAACGCCTGACCCACATCGCGCTCACCGATAATCACACTGGACAGCGATTCATACTGATCCATGCCTCAGGTCTTCACCGCTTCCTGCAACAGCTGCTGACAGGCCAGCGCACACAATGGCGTTTTCTCGGACGGCTTCCATACCAGCGTATTGCCACACACCAGCGCCAGCGTCGCATTCCACGCCCACACCGCCATGGGAAAATTGAACGCCGTGATGATGCCGACCACGCCCAGCGGATGCCACTGTTCCATCATGCGATGCTGTGGCCGCTCGCTGGCAATCGTGAGCCCCGTCAGCTGCCGCGACAGCCCCACGGCAAAGTCGCAGATGTCGATCAGCTCCTGCACTTCGCCCAGCGCTTCCTGCATCGTCTTGCCGGCTTCCAGCACGATGAAACGCGCCAGATAGGTTTTGCATTCGCGCGCGATCTCGCCCATCACCCGCACCAGCTCACCGCGTTTCGGCGCGGGCAATTGCCGCCAGTCGAGAAAACATTGATGCGCTTCGTTCACCAGCGCGCTGACTTTATCCGGCGCGGCAAAACCGATTTTCGCCAGACAGCTGCCATCGATGGGGGAATTCACCGCCTGCACGTTCGGCGTAAAGCCCATGCGGCTGCCACAGGCCCACGCAGGAAACGCCTGATCCGCCTGCCAGAACTCCGCCAGCTCCTGAATTGCCGAATTCCATACCATGTGCCTTTCTCCTTGTTATGAACGTATCAAGCGTGGGTAATGGGCTCCGCCGTCTTGTAAACTTCGCCAAATTCAGTGGCCAGAAAATCCGCCAGCCGCACATCCTCCTGCCGCACAAAACCCTGCTGCGGAATGCGGCCGGCAAAATACAGATCCACCACCGCGCACAGGCTGGAGGCCGTGGTGAGCTGGATCGAACTCCAGCTCTCGCCATGGAGTTTCTTGTGATAAATTTTGCGGGCATCAGTAATCTGCTCAAACTGGCCATTGCGCCAGCCCTGCACCGACGCGAACGTCAGCACCACGTCCTGCCGCGTCATCGGCACCGCTTCTTCCAGAATGGATTTGAGCATGGCGCGCTTGTGCTGCTCGCCCAGTTGCAATTCGCGAATCAGGAACTGCATCAGATACTGGTGACCGCGATAGCGCACCGTCTTGTAATTCAGTTCGCGCACCTTGCCCTGCAGGGATTCGCACAGCGTGCCCAGTCCGCCGGAGGTATTGAAGGCTTCATACACCACGCCATCCAGGGAAATCTGCTCCAGCCCTTCCAGCGCCACCAGATCCATCAGCTGATGATCCTGAATCGCTTCACAGGCATTGCAGTATTCGTTGATCAGGCCGTCGGTGGACCAGGTGAGGTTGTACATCATGCGGTTGGTGGGATATTTCGGCAGCGCGCCCACCCGCATTTTCACCGAGTCCAGCTTGTCGAAATGACGGCAGATATCCCACGCCAGAATGCCGATAAATCCTGGCGCCAGCCCGCACTGCGGCATGAAAATCTGGCCCGGCTTTGCCACCGTAGCCAGCTCACGAATCCGCCGCGTGGTTTCCACATCTTCGGTGAGATCGAAATAACTGCATCCAGCATCAGCGCAGGCTTTGGCAATCAGCGGATTCACATCGTAGGAACAGGCCGAAACGACAGCGTCCCAACCCTCAATGGCGGCACGCAGTTTTTCCGGGTCCTGCACGGCGAAACTGGCGGTTTCCACATTGCGCAGATGGGCAACGGTTTCCAGCAATGGCGCGTGCTGCTCCACCACCTTCAGTTTGAAACGTCCTGACGCGTGCAACAATTTGACGATGGCCGAACCGATCTTGCCGCAGCCAACAATAACCACACGACCTGCGACCACACTGCCTGCAATCGCCATACACTTATCCCGTACGCTGGTTGAAGGTGGATTCGAAAATCCGGTCGGCGCTTTGTTCGACAAAACCCTGATACAACTCGCCGCTGGTTGAGGTGCCATTCATTAAAGGATAGCGCAAGGCGAACTCGTAATAGCAGGTTTTCACTTTGTGGGTTTCACCATCGGCGAAGGTGTAGTCCATTTCGTCCGCCAGCGTGGACGCCTGCTGCAATCCCACCGACGCACAGCCCTTGATCAGCCCACCGCTTTCATTCAGGGGCAACCCCAGCGCCTGCACGGCTTCAATCACCGCATCCAGCGACGGCGTACGCGCCAGATGGTTCACGCTGATGGTGAAATGGTTGGCGCAATACCCCATCACCATCAGCCAGGCGGCATATTCGCTTTCCTGCAACAACTGCTGGTATTCGGCAAACGTGATACGCGGCCACAGAACGCCTTGCCAGAAAAAGGAAGGATCGCGCGGCACCGGCAACTCCGCAAAGTTCAGCCGGCCCAGCAAGATGGCGCGGGCGCGTTCCGACAGCTGATCCAGCAGCAGTTCACTCAGAAAAATCTTGGGCTGCAGCGGATCGGCATGCCGGAAGGCAACCGCTTCCAGTTTCTTCTGGCGGAATTGATAGCGATCAAAGGGAACATAGCCCAGCTGTTCCAGCAACGGCTGCAAATGGGCGATATCAAGGGGAGCATGGCGAAAGGTACGAAAGGCCACGTGATCGTTGACAATGAAGCCATTCGTCGCCGCCACCGCATCGAAAATCCGGCGGGCCTGGGGTGTCACCGCCGTGTACTGATCCCACAAATGCTGGAAGAATTCCGGTAATTGCATACACGACCTCCTGCGGGCAGACAACGATTGCAATTGCCTGTTCAATCACAATAGGGATTCATATGCAGGTTTGAGAAAGACCGAGAAGGCGCAATGCCGGCAAGCCTTATGAAAGTTGCGCCAACCTTCTGATTTGCAATAAGGACCGGGCAGTCGCTCCCGGACAGACTGGAACCATGAGGCACCACCCGACCGATCAGACCCGGCCAATGCCCCGGGTTTAGGGAGAAAATTCTAATTTCCGGTCATATTCTTGCAACCATCTTCGTCCAGCCGGTCTGAGCGAAACGTTCAATTCCTTCCCGTCTGTTTACTCAATTGAGGCATCGTCATGATTCAGGAAAAAGTGAAAACCCAGATCGATCAACTGAAAAAGCAGGGTGAAAAACTGCAGGCCAAGCTGAACCAGCAACTGGACAGCGCCAAGACTGAAGGCCAGCGCATCCTGGTAGAACTGGGTGTAACTTCCGATCCCAAGCAACTGACTTTGAACGAATTGGTTGCCGAACTGCGCGCCGCCAACCCCTCTGTAAAAGAATTCATCCGCAAGCTGGACGTTGCCACTTACGACAACCGCTTCCGCATTCACTGGGACACCAACATGATTTCCGCCTACGCCAAGCAGCAGGCGGAAAAGAGCTACATCAAGGATCTGAAACCGAAATTCGAGGAAGTGCGCAGCACTGTTTCCGAACAGCTGAAGGAAGTGCAGGCCAAGGCGAAAGAACTGCGCGACCGCATCAGCGCCTGAACCCACTACCGCCGACTCTTTTTACTTTTACGCATCTTCTCCTGCGTTCAGCCCCTGCATCCTGCAGGGGCTTTTTTATTGGGCGCTGCAAAACTGCTAGACTGATCAGGGCTTGCCGGACAGCGCTGACAGGAAACTATGCATGGAATGCCTTGAAATCCATACCCCGAAAACCATCATCGACTGGTTGCCACTGACCCAGGCCGATGACACCCTCGACCCCAAAAAATCCGTTGTCCGCTGCCGCGCCTGCCACGGCTACATTACCGAAAACCAATTCCTCATCCCGGTGAATGGCGAGTACAACCATTTCTTCAAGAATCCTGCCGGCATCGGATTTGACATCCAGACCTGGGGCATGGCCGAAGGCTGTATCGTCAGCGGGAAGCCGTCGGAATTTTTCACCTGGTTCCCCGGTCACGCGTGGCAATATGCCTACTGCCGGGAATGCCACACCCATCTGGGCTGGTATTTCAGTTGTGATGGCGCAGCGGGATTTTTTGGCCTGATCATCGACCTGTTACTGCTGGAATAAGCGTGCCGGATCAGCCCAGCTCATCCAGCGTCAGGCGATAACTGGGCAGGAATTTTTCCAGAAAGAAATTCACTTCCGGCATGTCGTATTCCTGCAGCATGCCTTCCAC
>CAZBII010000092.1:0-3661 GCA_964491665.1 uncultured Moraxellaceae bacterium | reverse complement strand
CGCAGGATAGCGACCGCTTTTTACCCTTGGACGACGCGCTGGCGCGCCACCTGGAATTCGTGATTGTTGGATTCCACTTCCTGAATGCACTTGATGTAGGCCGCCAGCACGTCAGCTGCTTTCACGATGCGTTTCAGATCGCGGCTCATGGCGGAATCATCAATCAGCGGTTTGTAATCGGCCTGCAGTTCCTGCGGCAGCATGGTCAGCAGCTTGGCCTTCGCCGCCTTTTCCACTTCCTTGTAAGCTTCGGCAATGGTGGGATTGAAATACTTGATGGGGCCGGGCAGATCGCCGGTCAGTACTTCCGATGCATCATGGAACAATGCCACTACCGCCAGCTGGTTGGCATCGATGCTGCCGCCGAAATAGCGGTTGCGGATCGACGCCAGCGCATGGGCAATCACCGCCACGTCAAAACTGTGTTCCTTGACGTTCTCGCTTTCGACATTGCGTTTCAGGCCCCAGCGCACGATGTATTTCAGCTTGGCAACGTAGGCAAAAAAGTGAAACAAGGGGACCTCCGGGAAAGGCCCGGCGCGAGAACAATCCCGCGCCGGGTGGATCGTGTTACAGGTTGGCTTCGGCGTATTCTGCCAGCAACGACCGGGGGATACCATTCAGCCGCAGACTGGTGCCGTGACGGAAGCCCTTGAAGCGCTCCGTCATGTAGGTCAGGCCGGAACTGATCGGGCTCAGGTAAGGCGTGTCGATCTGCGCCAGGTTACCCAGGCACACCACCTTGCTGCCCTCGCCGGCCCGCGTGATGATCGCTTTCATCTGGTGCGGCGTGAGGTTCTGCGACTCATCGATCAGGATCATGCTGCGCTGGAAGCTGCGGCCGCGAATATAGTTCAGGGCCTTGAACTGGATATTCGCGCGCTCCTTCACGTACTCGATACTGCCGGACGGACTTTCATCCTGCAGATGCAGCGCCTCGATGTTGTCGGTAATGGCGCCCAGCCAAGGGTCCATCTTTTCCTCTTCGGTGCCGGGCAGAAAGCCCTGTTCTTCTGCCAGTGGCGGAGTCGAGCGGGTAACGATGATCTTGTTGTACAGCTTGCGCGCCACTGTCATTTCAATGGCCGCCGCCAGCGCCAGAATGGTTTTGCCGGAACCGGCCGGGCCGGTCAGATTCACCAGATGAATCTCCGGGTCCATCAGCGCATGCAGTGCCATCGCCTGATAGATATTGCGCGGCTTCAGTCCCCAGGCGTTCTGGTTCATCACGGCTTCGCGTTTGATGTGCTTGATCAGCACATGCTCATCGGTGACTTCTTCGATACGGGCAAGAAAATCCTGGTCGTCCAGTACGTACTGGTTGACGTGCAGCTGCGAGTCGAACACGTCGCGGGCCAGTGAGTGATAGGTGGAATCCTGGCGCTGGATGGTGTCCACATGGCGCACGCGATCCCAGAACGAGCCATGAAATTCGTGGTAGCCGGTGGTGAGCTGGCGGATGTCGGAAATCAGCTGGTCATTGTGGTAATCCTCCGCCTGCAGATTGCAGCCGCGGGCCTTCAGCCGCATGTTGATGTCCTTGGTCACCAGCACGTAGCGCACGTCGGGATTTTCCAGCTGCATCTGCACAATACGATTGATGATCTTGTTGTCGTTATTGTCGTTGGGCAGGCAGGCTTCCGGCGGTTCACCGGTGCGGTTCATCAGGATGGCCAGGGTGCCGCGCTGCACATTACCGTCGCGGGGAATCGGCACACCGCGGGCAAGATGGTCAGTGGGGCTTTCGCCGATCACACGGTCGATCAGGCGGATGGCGGAACGGCAGTCGGCGGCAATGGATTTATGTCCGTTCTTGAGCTTGTCCAGCTCTTCCAGAACGGTCATGGGGATTACTACGATGTGTTCGTCGAAATTGAGAATGGCGTTGGGATCGTGGATGAGAACGTTGGTATCGATGATGTAGGCTTTTTTGTTGCTTTCTACTCGTACACTCATTGGCATTCCTCAAGAAGATACTCGAACACGGCGGCCACAGTGGATAAGGTAGTGCAGGTTTGCGTGCTGGTTTCACCTCCTCTGTTGTCATGCACAAGTGGTTGAGGTTCCCGGTGTTTTTCCCCCTGCTTTTCTCCTTGAGGACTTTTTGCGGGGAAGGGTTCCCGCCTGAGTGAAAGTTTGCTTTAATCGTTAGTAACAATGTAGATCACATAATTTGCGCAACGCAAATTTTTTCTTTGCCAAACCGTTGATTCGATTGGCAAAGGCGCTCTTCTCACGTTTTTCTGACGCCCTCCATACCGCACTCTTCTGACAGTTTCATGACGGTGCACGCATTTCGCCTGATGCACCATTTCCGGCTGTCCCAGGTCAGCGTTTTCCCGGATTTGACTGTTCAGTTTTCGATCTGGTCGATATACTCGACGCAAACAATCCTATAAGAACAAACGCGCGCATTCCGGGGCATGGACACATTCATCAATCAATCCGTGAACGAAACCGACGAATCCGGTTTTGCTTCACCCGCCAGCCTGTTGCAACTGGTCAGCCTGCCCCGGCTGGCACTGCAACTGACGCGCGCCTGCCACCAGCCCCAGACCGATTACCAGCAACTCTGCAATCTGCTGCAATATGATCCCGCACTCACCTTGCGTTACCTGTTTGCGCTGCAGGCTGCGCACCCCTCGCCGCAACCGGAATCCATCGCCGCCCGCCTGGCGCTGGGTAACAAGGATCTGCTGAGCCGCACGCTGCTGTGCAGCGATCGTTTTGACGAAAAATTCGCAGCCGGATTCTGGGCCGGCGCCGAGCAGTTCATGCTGCAGAACTGGCTGGAATCGGTGCAGTGCGCGTTTCTGAGCCGGGCGCTGGCGCGCATCATGGAGCTGCCGGACAGTGACGACGCATTTTTTGCGGGACTGCTCTACCGCTGCGGTGAACTGGCATTGCTGGCGCAGGAAAAACAGGATTACCTGCATCTGCTGGCCGGTTGCCAGTCGCAGGAAGAACGACGTCAGCGCGAGCAGGAGCAGTACCAGACCCAGCACATGTGGGTCAGCCAGCGCATTCTGAAACAGCTGGAACTGCCCCACGCATTTCGCGACGCCACGCTTTACTACCACCTGCCCTCCAGCAGTATCGTTACCGCCCATCCCATTACCCGCATCGTGTACGTGGCGCATCAGATCGTCACCGGTCAGGTGAAGCGCTTTGGCGAAGCGGTTAGCCTGGTGCGGCAGGTACTGGATCTGCAGGCCCAGCACGTCGAGATGCTGCTGGAATCCGCCCTGAACCAGAGTCAGGAGATTCAGGAAACGCTGGCGCTGCACATCGACGCTGCACTGGTACGGCAGACCCTGCTGCCCGCCCTGCCGCTGGACGACATTGCCCCGACACTGCACAGCGATCTGGAGCAGCTGCGGGTGGAACGGGTGCAGCTGAAAAACATTCTGAGTGCGTCGTCGCTGCTGGACCAGGCAGCAGACATGGCTTCACTGCAGGAAGGCATCCAGCGTCTGGCCTATCTGCTGTTCGGCTGCCGCAATCTGATGCTGTTCCGGCACCACCCGGAGCAGGATGCCCTGCACGGTGAGAAAAGCCTGCGCCCCAACGCTTTCGAAAACCTGCTGCGGCTGTCACTGAAACAATCCTGCCTGCCCACCGACTGCTTCCGCCAGCAACAGGCGATTCACAATTTCCAGGT
>CAZBII010000091.1:0-18127 GCA_964491665.1 uncultured Moraxellaceae bacterium | reverse complement strand
CCCCCCCCCCCCCCCCCCCCCCCCCCCCCCCCCCCCCCCGGGGGGGGCCCCCCCCGCGGCCGGGCCGACATCCGGGATACTCCTGTGTGTTTTGTTGTTATGGAATGGAAGCCACGGGCGTGCCTCCATCGGGGTATACGCCGTATACTCCGGCAGGGTGGGGGGTCAGGTCAAGAGGGCCGGCTTAATCGGGCCGACACCCCGCAACAATCGGGCCGACACCCGGACCCGCCCGGTATATGCTGGCGTCCACGAATCGGTAACAGTGGATGGCCAGGGATACCGCCATGATGGACGACGACATGCAGCAGCACAGCCGGGATTACCAGCGGGTGGCCCGCACCATCGAATTTCTCGCCCGCCGGGTGGAGGAACAGCCGTCCCTGCGGGACATCACCGAATATGTCGGTGTCAGCGAATATCACTTCCAGCGCATGTTCACCCGCTGGGCCGGCATTTCCCCCAAGCGTTTCCTGCAGTTCCTCACCAAGGAATATGCGAAAAGCCTGCTGGCGGATCACTCGGTGGAAGCGGCGGCGCTGGCGGCGGGGCTCAGCACCAAAAGCCGGCTGCACGATCTGCTGGTGACCTGCGATGCGATGACGCCGGGGGAATACCGGCAGCAGGGCGCGGGGCTGACGATTGCCTGGGGAGTGCACCCGACGCCGTTCGGCCAGTGCCTGATCGCGGTCACATCGCGGGGCATCTGCAAGCTGTCCTTTCTGGAGGGCGATGAGGCGGCGCCTGCCGTCGCCGAGCTGCAGGCGGAGTGGGCGCTGGCCACATTGCAGCAGGATGAGGCCCTGACCCGGCGCTATATCGACGACCTGTTCCAGCCGGCAGCCGGTCGCCCGCCGGTGCCGCTGCTGCTGAAAGGCACCAACTTCCAGCTCAAGGTGTGGGAAGCGCTCATCAACATTCCGCCGGGCAGTCTCACCACCTATGAAAACATCGCCCGGCAGGTGGGATCGCCGCAGGGCATGCGGGCGGTGGGGTCGGCGATCGGCCGCAATCCGGTGGCTTTTCTCATTCCCTGTCACCGTGTCATCCGCAAGAGCGGTGAACTGAGCCATTACCGCTGGGGCGTGCCGCGCAAGCAGGCGATGATCGCGTGGGAATCCGCGGCGTGCGCCGGACAGGACGGCAGTGGCGATCTGCCCTGACGCCAGGTCCCGGTGGGCGCCGGTGGCCTGATCGCGCTAGAATCCCGCCACTCATCTCTGCCTGCCGGGAGCCGGACCTGCCCATGACTTCGTCACTGCCTCTGAATCGCCGCCGTCTGCTGGCCCTGTCTGCGGGCGCCGCCGTCACGGGTCTGCTGGGCAGCAGCCTGAGCGGTTGTTCCCCCGCCGCCAACGATCGCCAGTTGCAGTTTGCGTCGCTGGAGGACGCGCTGGCGGAACTGGCGCGGCTGTCGGCACCGGCGCCGCTCCCACCCGCCACGGCCTGGAACTGGGCGCAGACCCTGCATCACTGCGCACAGAGTATCGAATATTCCATGACCGGATTTCCCGAGCCGAAATCCGCCCTGTTCCAGCGCACGGTGGGCGCGGCAGCCTTTCAGCTGTTCAGTGCCCGTGGCCGCATGACGCACAACCTGGCCGAACCCATCCCCGGCGCACCGGCGCTGCCGGCAGATGCCGACGTCGCGCAGGCATTGCAGCGCCTGCAGCAGGCCGTTACCGGTTTCCGCCAGTGGAGCGGCGCGCTGCCGCCGCATTTTGCCTATGGTGAGCTGAGCAAGGCGGAATACGAGCAGGCCCACGCGATGCATCTGGCCAATCATTTCTCGGCGTTCGGGCAGGCGGCGTGACAATCCGGTGATGAAAACCAAAGACAGGATCCTCACTGCCGCCCTGCGCCTGTTCAACGACCGGGGCGAGCGCAACGTCTCCACCAACCACATCGCCGCCGCGCTGGGCATCAGTCCCGGCAACCTGTATTACCATTTCCGCAACAAGCACGAGATCGTCTTCCAGCTGTTCCTGCGCTACCAGCAGGAAGTGCAGGGGTTCATGGCGCTGCCGCAGGGGCGCCAGCCGACGTTCCAGGACAAGGTGCGCTATCTGGAAGCGATCCTGAACAGCATGTGGGACTACCGTTTCCTGCACCGCGACCTGCAGCATCTGTTGCAGGATGATGAACGCCTGCGTTCAGCCTACCGCGCGTTTTCCTTGCGCACCGTGGATGACGGCCGCAACATCCTGCTGGGCATGACGGCGGCGGGCATTCTCAACGCCAGCATCCCGCAGATCGATGCGCTGATCCTCAACATCTGGGTGCTGATCATTTCGTGGTCCTCGTTCCTGCAATCGATTGCGGTGCAGAACAATGAAACCAGTGTCACCCGCGAACTGCTGCAGCGCGCGATCTACCAGGTGATCTGCATGACCGAACCTTACGTCTGCGCCAGTGAGCAGCCCAATCTGCCGGCGCTGAAACAGCGCTATCTGGGCGAGCAGCCCACGGACCCGCGCGCATTGTTTCCGCTGCTGCCGGCAGCACCGGATGCGCCCGCGACCGGAAACGACACCGATCCTCCGTGATGTGAATAAATCGCTTGTTGCGGTGTGGCGCGCTGGCATAGGCTTGCGCCGTTTGCCATTCCACCGACACACACCGACAAGGAGAGAAATCATGGATCGTCGTCATTTTGTAGGATTGGGACTGGCTGGCAGCGCCGCTGGCCTGGTGTTGCCCGCCGTGACTGCCCGCGCCGAAACCGACGCGCTGGCCACGCCACTGGCCGGCGGCTTTTATTACACGAAGGAAAAACCGGGACGCTGGGCGGAAAAAGCCGCCGGCCATTCACCGGTGGTGGAAGTTTCCGGCAAGCTGGTGCTGGTGACCACGCCGCATGAAATGAAAGGCTACGAGCACTACATCGTGAAGCATCTGCTGCTGGATGCGAAGATGAATGTACTGGGTGAAACGATGTTCGATCCCGCCAGGGACAACGCCGCCATTTCCCAATATGAACTGAAGGACTTTTCCGGCGCGGCCTTTGCGCTCAGCCTGTGCAACAAGCACGATCTGTGGGTGACGGCGTTTACGGTCTGATCATTCAGTCCGAACGTTGCGCCAGCCATTCCGCCGTCAGGGCCCAGGTGTGTTCCTGGGCTCTTCCCCCCGCAAACACCCCCGCGTGCCCGCCGGGCACCACCTTGAATGTCCTGTCTTTTGACTGCACCAGTTCCATCAGCCGTTTGGCCGCGCGAATGCTGACGATGCGATCGCTTCGGCCGGCAAACGCCAGCAGGTTGCTCTTGATGCCGGTGAGATCGGAGTCGTGCTGGCCGATGCGCACGCGGCCTTCCGCCAGCCGGTTGAGAATCGCAAAATCCAGCACCAGCTGCTGCACGGTGGCGCCGGGATAATCCGGCATGTTGTTGAACCATTCGCGCGTGGTGAGATGCGCCTTCACATAATCGCGATCCGACAGGTTGCGGATCAGGTCGAAATAACTCACCACGCCGGCAAACGGATTGGTGAGCTTGAACAGCACCGCCAGCACGTCGCCGGGCACATGGAATTTTTCCGGATCGAGGTCGAGCGCGCGCACCGGCAGGATGCGCACACCTTTTTTGATCCAGCCCAGCAGCAGACCGATCTGCGTGGCATGAAAATCCACAGGACTGGCAATGGTGACGATGTTGCGGATCTGGCCGTGATCGTGCGCGCCGGCATACAGCAGCGCCATCAGTCCGCCCATGCAGTAGCCCACCAGGGAAATCTCGCGCTGGCCGCTGTGCTGCTGCACCTGTTCCACCGCTGCGCTCATCCAGCGGTTGACGTAAGTGTCCAGCGACAGGTGCGCGTCCTTGAAACCGGGCGCGCCCCAGTTCACCAGATACACCTGAAAACCCTGCGCGTTGAGAAAGCGCACCCAGCTGCGCTCGGCCATCAGATCGTACACCCAGTGGAACACGCCCAGCGGCGGCACCAGCAGCACGGGCACGGCATGCTGCTGCATCTGCGGCGTGACGGTTTCGCCATCGAGCTGGAAACTGCTGGCGTCCTGGTGCGGGTAGTAGCGCAGTTCCATCAGGCCGTCGCGAAAGATGGACTGATGCGCGGTCTTGTCCGCCACGATGAATTTGTCGGCGTGCAGGCGGCGCTCGACGGCATTGCGCAGGTAGCGGGTGGAGCGGGTCAGAAACGAGGGTGTGGCCATGGGATGGAGTCCGGCGGTTTTTGAATAGTGTACATGCTGGCGCCGGACAGTGCTGACCTGCAGGGTGGGCGTCAGGATCCGCCCGTTAGACGAAAATTGCGTTTTGGCCAGTGGCCGGTCGCCGCATTTTTTCAGATCCAAATTTTATAAGAAGCGGGATTTACGTGGCGCAACTGCATCGATACGTCATGCATCTGTCACACTGGCTGGAAATTTTCGTTGTAAACCGGACATTTGGCCGTGTGTCATGCAAGACGCCGGAAGCTGGCCGTCCGCGGATGCCATGATCCGACTTGCAAATTGCCAGTGTTGTCTAGACTGGAAAAGTCTGTCTCCAAAATTCCCCCAGAAATATTCCGGAGTGCACTTATGGATCAACGTGCCGCGTCAGGTCGTCTCTTGCGTCAGCTCATTTCAGCCGTGCTGGTATCCAGCACCGCGCTGATCACCGCCTGTGGCGGCGGTGGTGGTGGCCATCATGGTTCCGGCGGTGGCTCCGGAGGCGGGGGTGGCGGAGGCGGGGGTGGCGGTACGCCGGCTGCCATGTCGGGCGCGGGTGTGGACGGTCCGCTGGCCAATGCGATTGTCACGCTGTATGCGATCGACACGAGTGTGGCCAATTACCAGGGCGAAGTACTGGGCACCGGCAGCACCAACGAGCGTGCGCAGATCCAGGATATCGACAAGCCTGACTCCGCTGATGCGCCCTATCTGCTGGAATTCAGCGCCGATGCCGACACGCGCGATCTGACTGCGTGTGAAGACGGACCTGATGCCAACACCACGATTGATGTCGCCACCGAGTGTCTTGCGCCCGTGGTAGGCACGCTGCGCACCATTGTCACTGCGGACATGCTCGAGGCCGATCGTCCGGTGTATGCCACGCTGCTTACCACCATGGCTACTGACCTGGCCATTGCCAGCAACGGCATCGGCGGCAGCACCAGCGATCTGCTGACCGCGCTGCAAA
Organism: uncultured Moraxellaceae bacterium; assembly: GCA_964491665.1. Lineage (GTDB taxonomy): Bacteria > Pseudomonadota > Gammaproteobacteria > Pseudomonadales > Ketobacteraceae > Ch67. The sequence continues at coordinate 12,983 of CAZBII010000091.1, read as the reverse complement.
CCGCCGCCGCCCAGGTGAAATCCACCGTCGGTTTCGGTCTGGACAGCAGCACCGACATTTTCACCACCGCACCCATTCTGGATGACAGCACCGACACCGCTGCGGAGCAGGAACAGGTGGCCGCCTACCGTTCCGCCGTGCAGGCACTGGCATCCGTGCTTGACCAGATGGCGGATGCAGCCGGCGGCGCCGATCCGGTCGCCGTGCTCACTGCGCTGACCGAAGACCTGTCCGACGGCGCGATTGACGGCGAAGTGGATGGCGATGTGCAGGATCTGTATGAAGGCAACAGCGCGCAGGCCGCAGCCACGCTGCAACTGCTGCAGCAGGACCCGGCCAATCTGCCGGTGCCGAATGATCCGCTCGGCCGCACCGTGGGTGAGATGGCGGCGATCCTGATCAGCGAAATCGAAACCACCGGCAATGACGGTGTCGCCGCCGAAATGGAAGACGACTACCAGCCGGAAATGAAACCGGCAGAAACCGATCCGGATCTGGATGACGACGGCACTCCCAACGAAAGCGACGCCTTCCCGCTCGATGACAGCGAAACCACCGACACCGATCGCGATGGCGTGGGCAACAATGCCGACACCGATGACGACAACGACGGCGTCAGCGACGGCAACGACGCCTTCCCGCTGAATGCATCCGAACAGCTGGACACCGACAGCGACGACACCGGCAACAACGCCGACACCGATGACGATGGCGATGGTGTGGCCGACGCCAGCGACGATTTCCCGCTCGACAATACCCGCTCCAACGCCAGTGACGTGGACGACGACGGCTGGCCCACCGAGCAGGACGCCGACGACAACGACGCTGACGTGCCCGGCACTGCGTTTGTCGATACCGACAGCGATGGCGTTGGCAACACGACCGACACCGATGACGACAACGACGGCGTGGCCGATGGCAGCGATGCCTTCCCGCTGAATCCGGCTGAGTCCCGCGATACCGACAGCGACGGCACCGGCGACAATACTGACAGCGACATCGACGGCGATGGCGTGGTCAACACCGAAGACAAATTCCCGCGCAACTCCGCCGAGCAGTACGACACCGACCGGGACGGCCTTGGCAACAACGCCGACACCGACGATGACAACGATGGCGTGAGCGATGCCGATGAAGATGATGCTGGCACCGATCCGCTGGACCGCGACAGTGACGATGACGGCGCCCTGGATGGCGTGGATGCGTTCCCGCTGAATGCACTGGCGTCGTTCGATGCCGACAGCGATGGCATTCCGGCGCGTCCGGCCAATCTGGCTGCCAATCAGGGCACCGATCTGGTCTTTGACAACTGTCCGACCGTGGCGAACACCAGCCAGCAGAATTCCGACGACGATGGTCTGGGTGATGCCTGCGACAGCGACGATGACAACGATACCGTGGGTGATGCCAACGACGCCTTCCCGCGCAACGCCTATGAATCCGCTGACGCCGACAGCGATGGTATCGGCAACAATGCCGACACCGATGACGACAATGACGGCGTCAGCGATGACTTCGATGCCTTCGACACCAACGCCAATGAAAGCGTGGACACCGATGGCGACGGCACCGGCAACAATGCCGACACCGACGACGACGGCGATGGCGTGCTGGATGTGAATGACGACTTCCCGCTGGACTCCACCCGTTCCGACAAAACCGATGCCGACAGTGACGGCTGGCCGGCCGGGCAGGACGAGGATGACAACAACGCCAACCTGCCGGGCACCGAATTTGTCGACACCGATGAAGACGGCATCGGCAACACCACTGACAGTGACGATGACAACGACGGCGTGCCGGATGATGACGACGATCTGCCGCTGGATGACAGCGATTCGGTGGATACTGATGAAGATGGTACCGGCGATCGAGCCGACACCGATGACGACGGCGACGGCGTGGCCGACAGCAGCGACAAGTTCCCGCTGGATGCCACCGAGTCCACCGACACCGACCAGGATGGCACCGGCAACAACGCCGACACTGACGACGACAACGACGGCGTCAGCGATGCCAACGATGCCAGCCCCACCAATCCGGATGCGGACAGCGATGGTGCGTTCGATGGCGTGGACAACTGCCCGGCCATCAGCAACAGCGACCAGCGCAACAGCGATCAGGACACCAATGGCGGTGACGTCTGCGATACCGACGACGACAACGACAGCGTGGCCGACGGCAGCGACAACTGCCCGCTGATCAGCAACGCTAACCAGCTCGACACCGACAGCGATGCCAAGGGCAACGTCTGCGACAACGACGATGACGGCGATGGCGTGGACGACTCTGCCGATGCCTTCCCGCTGAATGCCGCCGAGTCGGCGGACACTGACAAGGACGGCATCGGCAACAATGCCGACAACTGTCCGGCGGTGGGCAACGCCAACCAGACCAACACCGACGGTGATTCCCAGGGCAATGCCTGCGACACCGATGACGACAATGATGGCCTGTCGGACACCGATGAAGGCACACGCGGCACCAATCCGCTGCTGGCCGACACCGACAGCGACACCGTCAATGACGGCGCCGACAACTGCGGACTGCTCAGCAACACCGACCAGCTCGACACCGATCGCGACAACAGCGGCAACGTCTGCGACAGCGATGACGATGGTGACGCCGTGGCCGATGCCAGCGACAACTGTCCGCTGGTAAGCAACGCCAGCCAGGATGATGGCAACGACAACGGTGTCGGTGACGCCTGCGAGGCAGCACCTGCGAATATCGCCGGTTTCTGGCTGGCGCACATCACCGTGACCAGTGCCAGCGAAACCGGCACGCTGGCGAATCTGGCCGAGGAATGCGAACTGGACGTGGACAGCCAGCAGGCCGGCGTCGCCCTGATCAAGCAGGAAGACAGTGCGATTGCCCTGCACTTCGGCAATGATCGCGAAGGCGGCGACACCGGCACCATCGACGGTCTGGGCAATGTTGCGTTCGGCAGCACCAGCAATGAAAACCGCTACAACCCGGCATCGGGAGCAGTGGCCTACAGTGTGCGCGAGACCTTTGCCTTCAGCGGCGATCTCGACAGCACTGGCGCACCCACCGCCATCAACGGCGCCACCATCACGGAAACCCGCACCTTCTATTCCGGCGCGGATCAGACCGGCAACGTGGTGGGTACCTGTACCTACAGCTACAGCGGCGCACTCAACCGCATGAGCGATGTGGCCGCCAGTGATCTGCTGAACCCGGCCGGCATTCATCAGGGGCTGGGTTTCACTGACAGCTGGCACTACACCCACAATGAAACCGGCGCCACGCTGCGCGAGTTCGGCATCACCCGCATCGACACCAGCGCCAGCAACGATTACCGCTGGAATGGCAGCGACTGGCAGGTGGAAGACAACTCCGCCTGGTTCCTGACAGAAGCCGGCTGGTTGGCGTTGCCGGAGGCACCGGTGGTGGAAGCCTCGCCGTCGGCCACCGCCATCCTGTCCCGTGGCAACGGCGGCAACTATGGCAGCCGCTGGCAGGTGTCGGCGCAGGCCTACTCCATCACCGGCCTGCCGCTGCTGGCGTTTGCCGACGATCAGGAAGACTGGTCCGAGGCGGTGCCCAATCCGCTGGCCAACTACGCGGACAGCAATGCGCGCGCCGTGGGCGTTACCGTCACCTCACTGATGGACGAGTATGAAATCCGCTGCGACTACAGCCTGTCGAAACAGGGCCTGCTGAACTGCGAGAACTGGGTGTGGCAGAGCTTCCCGTCCAGCGGCAACCCGCAGGACGCCACCGTGGACAATCTGGCGGATGCGCTGACCGATCTGCTGCACAGCACCGGCAGCACGCCGTCCACTCCGATCGGCGGCGTATCCGTGGGTCGTGTCTGGAACAACGGCAACGAAGGTCATGTGTTCGCCTGGTTCACCGGCGCCACCATTACCGGTGCGGCGGGTACCAGCGGCAGTGTCGAGTTCTACACCCACTTTGCGCCCAACACGACCTCACAGAAGATCAACGGCGCCACCGCCACCTGGACCATCACCGATGTCACCGGCAATGGCGATCTGGTGCTGCAGTTCACCCTGCCGGACAACCTGCCGGCGGAGGAATTCTTCGGTGATTTCGAGGAAAACCGCAGTGTGGTGCTGGCAGCCGTGGCACTGGGTGACAGCACACCGTTCGTACGCATGGGCGGCTTCACTGCCAGTGGTACCGTGCAGCAGCATGCGGGCCTCAACGTGACCGCGCTGGGCGAACTGCTGGAAGGCTTCAGCTACACGCTTCCGGACACCGATGATGACGGCGTGGATGACGGCAGCGACAACTGCCCGGCCCAGGCCAATGCCGACCAGGCCGATGCGGACAGCGATGGCCGTGGTGATGTCTGCGACGGCGGCACCGGCATGACCGACACCGATGCCGATGGCGTGGCGGATCAGGGTGACAACTGCCCGTCCGTCTACAATCCCGACCAGGCCGACACTGACAGTGACGGTACCGGTGATGCCTGCGACAGCCCCGGTGGCGGTTCGATCAGCGATACCGACAGCGATGGCGTGCTCGACAGCCAGGACGCCTTCCCGTCCAACCCGGATGAGCAGTACGACGCTGACGATGACGGCATCGGTGATAACGGCGATGCCTGTCCGTTCACCAGCGCCAGCACCTGCGCCGATCCCGGCGTGAACATGGAAGGCACCTATCTGCTGAGCATCACCAATATCACCGGCGAGGAATTCAACGGCGTGGACTGCGAAGCCGTGACGGAAACGTCCGGCTCCATGCTGGTGAAAGTCGAGCAGGTCGGCAATCAGGTGATCATGCACGGCGAGGATGACGGCGGTGAGTGGCGTGATGTCGGCACCATCAACAGCGGCGGCGCATTCACCCTCAGTGGCGTCAGCGGTGGTGGCACCGGCACGCGCACTGTCAGTGGCACCTACACCGCCGGTACCTTCAGCGGATCGTTCAGTGAAACCAACAGCAGCTGCACGCAGTCGGGCGACATCGCCGGCACCCAGGGCACTGCGGTGCAGGAAAGCGCGGCCGTGGCGGACGGCTTTGCCTGGTTCGATGACTACAGTGATACCGGAAGCCTGCCGGAACTGGAGCGCGGCCTGATCGTGGGCAACGCGCCTTCCAGCCTGTTCAAATACGATTTCGGCACCTCCGCGTGGGTGGACTTCTCGTCGACGCCGGGCGTGGATCACTACCTGACAGCCGGAGGACTGGCCACCGCCGATGACCGCTTCATCGTCAGCGGCTATGTGGACAGCGCCAACGGCCAGATTGCGATTGCCCAGCCGACCAACGCGGGCGTGGCCAGCAATCTCGTCACCGAGCAGGTGGAATTCCGCGAAGTGAACATCGAAGCACTGCCGATGCAGGCCCTGGTGCCGGGTTATGCGCCGGGGCTGCCGGAGGTGTCGCCGTTCGAAACCGGTGCGCGGGCCTATCTGGCCACCATCACGGCCGATGGCGACAGCTACCGCTTCTGGTGCGATGACGACTGGAACGAATATGTGGCCAGCACCTACAGCTGCGCCAACATCGTCGCGAAGTCCTACGCCGAACTGGACGGCAACACCGACAACGGTTTCGAGCCGGTGGCGGCGGTGAGTCTGGATGAACTGGTGTCCACGCCGGGCGAGTTTGCCAACTTCAATAACATTTCCGGCATGGGCATCTGGCAGGGCAGTGGCTACGATCAGGCGGAGTACAACATCAACGCCTATCTGGTCAGTGATGACGGCACCCTGGCCGGCGCCAATCTGAAAGTGGTGTTCGTGAAGATCTACTGGAATGCCAACCTGCAGTTCGTGCTGGACGAGCTGCCGCTCAGCTCCGCCAACAAACCCGTCTTCGGCAGTATTACCGCCGTGCAGTGGGACGTACCGGCGCGCATCCAGCGCCTGGGCCAGCTGGAGGAAGACCAGATGTATCCGTTCCTGTTTGCGGAAAGCACGCTGGACGGCACGGCGCTGGTGCGGCGCGGCAACCGCAAGCCGGACGGCAGCGTGGAGCATCAGCTGTTCTTTAACACCGCTGCCCACGACCAGATTGTCGGCGCCTTCAGTTACAGCGCGCCCTGAAGCGGGTGATTCCGCAGCACACGCAGAAACCCCGGCCATGCGCCGGGGTTTTTGTTGGTGCATCCTGTCTGGCGGCGGAAAGCCTGCCGCGGAAAAAGGTCAGCGCGCGGAAATGGCGCGGTTCTCCTCCAGAATCCGCCGCAGATAATGACCGTAGCCGCTCTTTTCCAGCGCTCCGATCAGCCGCTCGAACTGCGCGTCGTCGATGAAGCCCATCAGGTAGCTGATTTCCTCCGGGCAGCACACTTTCAAACCCTGGCGGTCTTCCAGCAGTTTGATGAAGTTGGCGGCATCCAGCAGCGCGTCGTGGGTGCCGGTGTCGAGCCAGGCGGTGCCGCGTCCCAGCAGCTCCACCCGCAGGTCGCCGCGTTGCAGATAGGCGTTGATGACGTCGGTGATTTCCAGTTCGCCGCGCACCGACGGCTGCACCCGCCGCGCCATGTCCACCACGTCGCGATCGAAAAAATACACGCCGGTGATGGCGTAGTTGGATTTGGGCTGCGCCGGCTTTTCCTCGATGCTGGTGACGTTGCCGTCGCGGTCAAAGCCGAACACGCCGTAGCGCTGCGGGTCACGCACGTAATAGCCGAACACGGTGGCGCCGGATTCGCGCCGGGTGGCGTTCTGCAGCTGCGCCGACAGGCCGGAGCCGTAAAAGATGTTGTCGCCCAGCACCAGGCAGACGTTGTCGCTGCCGATGAAATCGGCGCCGATCAGAAACGCCTGCGCCAGTCCGTCAGGCGAAGGCTGCACGGCATATTCGAAGCGCATGCCCCACTGCGAGCCGTCGCCCAGCAGCTGGCGGAACGCAGTGCTGTCGCGCGGGGTGGTGATGATCAGCACTTCGCGGATCTGCGCCAGCATCAGCAGCGACAGCGGATAATAGATCATGGGTTTGTCGTAAACGGGCATCAGCTGCTTGCTGACGCTGATGGTCAGGGGATGCAGGCGGGTGCCGGTGCCACCGGCCAGAATGATTCCCTTGTAGTGCATGGTGAAGGCGTCCGTCGCAGGAAGGGCTGTTCCTCGAATAGTAGCAGCTTGCCGAAAAACTACTGCCCCCGGCGCTCCTGCGATAGAATCCGTCCATCCCGAAACTGCGAGTGTCACTGCCCCATGCCGCACCCATCCTCCTGTCTGGCCTGCCACGAATGCGACGCGCTGTTGCAGGATGTGCCGGCGCAGCCGGGGCAGAAACTGGTGTGTCCGCGCTGTGGCTGCACGCTCTACAAACCGCGCCGCGATTCCATCAATCGCGGTCTGGCCCTCAGTCTCACCGCGCTGATCCTGTTCGTGCCGGCCAATTTTCTGCCGATCATGACCTTCAACATGCTGGGCCTGAACAACGCCGACACCATGGTGAAAGGCGCCACCCAGCTGTTCCGGCAGGGCTACTGGTGGATGGCGGCGCTGGTGTTTTTCTGCAGCATTCTGGCGCCGCTGATCGAATTCATCCTGATTACCGGCATCTGCCTGCTGGTGAAATTCAACCGCTATAACGCGCCGCTGGTGTTCATGCTGAAAATCCAGAGTCGCGTCAACCGCTGGGGCATGCTTGAAGTGTTCATGCTGGGAATTCTGGTGGCGTACATCAAGATGCTGGACCTGGGCGACATCCAGCTGGGGCTGGGCATGGTGTGCTTCACCGGCCTGCTGGCAGTCACCACGCTCAACGCCGTGCTGTTCGACACACATCCCATCTGGGACAAGGTAGGGCAGGTCCGTGCACGCCATTCCCACCGCTAGATCCCGCAATCTCGTACTGTGCCGCGCCTGCCATCTGCTGACGCCGGTGGCGCCGCACCTGCAGAACGGCCAGACCCGCTGTCCGCGCTGTGGCAGCAAACTGCATTCGCGCCTGCCCGACAGTCTCGCCCGCACCTGGGCGCTGGTGATCACCGCGTGGATTTTCATCCTGCCGGCGAACCTGTATCCGGTGATGACGGTGATCTATTTCGGCGAGGGCGAACCGGACACCATTCTGTCCGGCGTGGTGCATCTGGCGCAGGCGGGCATGATTCCGATTGCGGTGATCGTGTTCATCGCCAGCATTGCGGTGCCGGTGCTGAAACTGGTGGGCATCATGGTGCTGCTGCTGACTGTGCAGCGCCGCTGGACCCTGAACAAGCGCCAGTGCACGGTGCTGTATCGCGTCATCGAAGTGATCGGCGCCTGGTCCATGCTCGACCTGTTCATGATTTCGATTCTGGTGACGCTGGTGGATCTGGGTGCGGTGGCCACGATCACTGCCGGCACCGGCGCCACCGCGTTTGCCACCGTGGTGGTTCTCACCATGTTCGCCGCCATGAGTTTCGATCCGCGTCTGATCTGGGATCATTTGCAGGAAACATCACCGGATTCATCACAGGAACAGTCCGATGTCTGAAGAACAAGTGCCTTCCCAACCGTCTCCCGATCCGCTGCTGCCGGGCGAACCGCTGGCACCCGCGCTGGTGAAACCGTCGAAAAGCCTGTCGATCATCTGGCTGCTGCCACTGATTGCCGCCGCCATCGGTTTGTGGCTGCTGCTGCGCGCACTGGCGGAAGCGCCGGTGGAAATCACCATCAACTTTCCCAGTGGCACCGGCATCGAAGTGGGCAAGACCAAGGTCATTCACGAAGGCATCACCGCCGGCGTGGTGAAAGACATCCGCCTCGATGCCAGCGACATGCAAGGCGTCATCGCCACGGTGGACATGGATCGCCATCTCGAAGCGCTGCTGCGCAACAGCACGCAGTTCTGGCTGGTGAAACCCGAGATCAGCCTGAGCGGTGTCACCGGGCTGGAAACCATCGTCACCGGCAACTACATCGCGCTGAAAATCGGCAGCGGCGGCGAACCGGCGCGGCATTTCGACGCGCTGGAAAAACCGCCCACGCTGGATGCCAGCGTGCCCGGCCTGCACCTGAAACTGCACGCCCGTGATCTGGGCTCGATCTACACCGGCGCGCCGGTGCTGTTCAAGAAAATTGCCGTGGGCGAAGTGCTGGACTACGAACTGGATGCCGCCAACGATCGCGTCGTCATCAACGTCCACATCCGCACGCCCTACGATCAGCTGGTGACGAAAAAAACCCGCTTCTGGAATGCCAGCGGCTTCCGTCTGCAGGCGGGTCTGGACGGTGTCGACATGCGCATGGAATCGCTGCTGTCGCTGGTGAAAGGCGGCATCACCTTCGACGTCACCGATCTGGCAAAGGAAACCCACGCGCAGAACGGCGACGAGTTCCGCCTGTATCAGGATTTCGACAGTGCGCAGCGCGGCGTGCGTGCCACCATCCGCTTCAGTTCCGACGAAAAGCTCGCTTCCAAGGGCACCAAAATCATGTACAAGGGTTTTGAAGCCGGCGAAGTGAAATCGCTGAAACTCAGCGACGATCACAAGACGGTGGAAGCCAGCGTGGTGCTGCCGCCGGAGATGGAAGAACACCTCAACACCGGCGCGCGCTTCTGGGTGGTGAAACCGGAAATTTCCCTGTCCGGCGTGTCCGGTCTCGACACGCTGCTGAAAGGTAATTACATCGAGATGGACATCGGCGAAGGCGCGCCCACCCGGGTGTTCGACGCCCTGAAAAAACCGCCGCTGCTGGACGACAGCAAACCGGGATTGCGTTTGCGTCTGCGCACCGAGGAACTGGGGTCGCTGACGCGCGGTTCGCCGGTGCTGTACCGCAAGATCCAGGTCGGCAGCGTGCAGGGTTTCAGTCTGGCGGCAAAAAATGACGCCGTGCTGGTGGACGTGCTGATCGAGCCGGAATATGCCAGCCTGATCAACAGCAACACCCGCTTCTGGAATGCCAGCGGCGTGTCGCTGACCGGCAATCTCAGCAAGGTGACATTCCGCACCGAATCCCTCGCCAGCATCCTGCAGGGCGGTGTCGGTTTCTTCAATCCGCCGCCCGGCACGGGTGTTCCTGCCAGCAAGGGCGCGGTCTATTCGCTGTATGCGGATTTCGACGCCGCGCAGGAGCAGGGCACGCTGATCGACATCGCCATGACCAGCGCCGACGGCATCGAAGCCGGCACCGCCATCCGCTTCCAGGGCATCCAGGTGGGTACGGTGAAAAACGTCAATCTGAAACCGGATCTGAGTGGCGTGGTGATTCAGGCGCTGCTGCATGTACAGCCGGAGCGTTTCGCCCGTGACGGCTCGGTGTTCTGGCTGGTGCAGCCGAAAATCAGCATCACCGGCGCTGCCAATCTGGAGACGCTGGTGAAGGGCAAATATTTTGAAGTGATTCCCGGCACCGGCGCCGCGCGCAAACAGTTCAGCGGCCAGCTGGAAGCGCCCCTGAAAACCGGCGAGCGCGCCGGCCTCAACATCGTGCTCACCACGCCGCGACTGGGTTCCATCAAGGAAGGGCTGGGCGTGTATTACCGCGAAGTGCCGGTGGGCAAGGTCACCGGCTACCGGCTGGGCGACACCGCCGACCACATCCAGGTGTTCGTCAACATCGAGCCGCGTTACGTGGCACTGGTGCGGCAGGGCAGCCGCTTCTGGAATGCCAGCGGCGTCAGCATCGACGTGGGCCTGTTCAAGGGCGCGAAGATCAAGACCGATTCGCTGGAATCCGTGCTGGCCGGCGGCATCGCCTTCGCCACGCCCGACAATGGCGCCAGTCTGCCGCAGGCCAAACCCGGCGAAATGTTCACGCTCAGCGCGGAAGCGAAGGAAGACTGGCTGAACTGGAAACCGCGCATCGCGCTGCCGAAATAATCTGTCTGCAAGAATCAAGGAGCCGCATGCCATCACTGCTCGCGACTGTTATCCAGACCCTGCGTCCGCCCTTCCTGCTGCTGACGCCGGCCTGCCTGCTGGTGGGCATCGGCACCGCCCGCCTGTCCGGCCCGCTCGACCTGCTGCTGCTGACGCTGGTGCTGCTGGGCGCCCTGTGTGCCCACATCAGCGTGAACATGCTCAATGAATACGAGGATTTCCGCAGCGGACTGGACCTGCAGACGCAGCGCACGGCCTTCAGTGGTGGCAGCGGGGCGTTGCCGCAGCGGCCGCAGGCGGCGTCGCTGGTGCTGGCGCTGGGGCTGGTGGCGCTGGCGGTCACCGTGCTGTGCGGACTCTACTTCATCTGGCTGCGGGGTTGGGCACTGCTGCCGCTGGGGCTGGCCGGTTGCGCGCTGGTGCTGGCCTACACCCGCTGGATCAACCGCCTGCCCTGGCTGTGCCTGATCGCGCCGGGGCTGGGGGTGGGGCCGCTGATGGTGGGCGGCACCCATTTCGTCCTCACCGGCCATTACACCGCGTTGCCGTTTTTCCTGTCGCTGGTGCCATTCTTCCTCGCCAACAACCTGCTGCTGCTGAACCAGTACCCCGATCTGGACGCCGACCGCGCCGCCGGCCGCCGCCATTTCCTGATTGCCTACGGCCACGCCAACGCGGCGGGCGTGTATGGCCTGTTCGTGCTGGCGGCCTATTCGATCATCGTGTCCGGCGTGCTGGGCAACCTGCTGCCGGCCCTGTCGGCGCTGGCCCTGCTGCCCCTGCCGCTGGCGCTGTGGTCGATCCGCGGGCCGCTGCGCTTTGCCACCGATATTCCGCGCCTCAAGCCCTACATGGCCATGAACGTGGCGGTGAACCTGCTGACCCCGGCGCTGCTGGGGCTGTCCCTGTATGTGACTGCCACGTCGGGCTGACAGCGGCAAATCCGGCGTTTACCCGTGGCAGGGCAGTCGCTATCCTAGCGCTCCCATCTGGTACCGAGACTGCACAATGTTTGAGTGGATTTACGATCCTTCCGCCTGGGTTGCCCTGGCGACCCTGACTGCCCTGGAAATCGTCCTGGGCATCGACAACATCATCTTCATTTCCATCCTGGTGGGCCGCCTGCCGGAACACCAGCGCCAGAAGGCCCGCGTCATGGGTCTGGGTCTGGCCATGCTCACCCGCATCGCGCTGCTGCTGTCGCTGGCCTGGGTGATGAGCCTCACCGAACCCCTGTTCCATCTGTTTGACCGCGGCTTCTCCGGCCGGGACTTCATCCTGTTCGGCGGCGGCTTCTTCCTGCTGTGGAAGAGCACGCGGGAAATCTTCGACGCACTGGAAGGCGAGGAAGAAGCGCACAAGGAAGGCAAGGCCAACGCCTTTTTCCTGATCCTGATCCAGATCGCCATCATCGACATCGTGTTCTCGCTGGACTCCGTGATTACCGCCGTGGGCCTGTCGCAGCACGTTCCCATCATGGTCATCGCCATCATGATCGCCGTGTTCATGATGATGTTCGCCGCCAGGGCCATCGGTGATTTCGTTGACCGTCATCCGTCACTGAAAATGCTGGCGCTGTCGTTCCTGATCCTGGTGGGCTTCACCCTGATGGCGGAAGGTTTCGGCGTGCATATTCCGAAGGCCTACATCTACGTGGCGATGGGCTTCTCGCTGGCGGTGGAAGCAATCAACATCAAGATGCGCTCCAAGCGCGGCCAGCCGGTGAAACTGCACAACCAGATGCCGGACGACGTCTGAGCCGGCCACTCCCAACGTTAAATCATTGCCGCAGGAGGCGGCCGCAACATGAGCGATGAATTCAACCGGATTTCATTGGCCCGTCTTGCGGCCGGCGCCCTGCAGCTGGTGCCGGATGCGCCACTGCTGGCGAAAGGCGCGCTGAACATGGCTCTGGCCGGACCGCAGCGCGCCTTTTCCATTGGCCGTCTGCTGGAGCAGCAGGCGCGGCGCCATCCCCACCGTCCGGCCCTGCGTTTCGACGAGCGCAGCTGGACCTACCGCGACTTCAACGCCTGGGTGAACCGGGTGGCGGCGCTGTTTGCGCAGCAGGGCATCCGCAGCGGCGACGTGGTGGGACTGCTGATGGAGAACCGCCCCGAACTGCTGGTGTGCGTGGCGGCCACGGTGAAACTGGGCGCCATCGCCGGCATGCTCAACTTCAACCAGCGCGATGAAGTGCTCAGCCACAGCATCAAGC
>CAZBII010000090.1:0-18369 GCA_964491665.1 uncultured Moraxellaceae bacterium | reverse complement strand
GGCGCTACGGCGTGACTGCCTGGCCAGTGTGCTGCACCGGCAGCGGCGCCGCTGGATGGCGGAGATGCTGCAGCGTGAAAACCGGGTGGCGGATGCCTCGCTGCTCGCCAACCTTGAACGGAATGTGTCGTTCTTTGCCTCATCCACTCTCATTATCCTGGCTGGTGTGCTGACTGTGCTGGGTTCCACCGATAAAGCCATTTCCATTGCCGCAGAGCTGCCTTTTGCCATCAATGCCTCTGCCTCTGCTTGGGAACTGAAGCTGATCCTGCTCGCCGGCATTTTTGTCTACGCCTTCTTCAAATTTACCTGGGCTTTGCGCCAGTACGGATTTGCGGCGGTGGTGATCGGGATGGCGCCGGGCAATGGCAGCCGCCACAGTATCAATGCTGAAACCTTTGCCGAGGAGTCGGCCCAGGTCATTTCCCGGGCTGCCCTGGCTTTCAACCAGGGATTGCGTTCCTATTACTTCGGTCTGGGTTTTCTGATCTGGTTTTTGAATCCCTGGTTTTTCATGCTGGCCGCTGCCTGGGTTGTCGGGGTGCTGTACCGGCGTGAATTCAAGTCCAATGTATTGCGGGCGCTGGTGCGCGCCTATGATGCCTGATGCGCCTGTCGCGCGTACCCTGCAAGGAGAATTCTGTGTCGACTGATAAAAGTACTGAACCCAAACCGTTCGATCTGGAACGGCTGCTGCGCAAATTTATCAAAGGCGTGCGCCACAGCATGGACCTTGGCATGGAGCTTGTGGAGGCGTCGCCGGCTGGCATCGTGGTGCGTATGCCCTATTCGGACAAGATCATTGGCAACCCTGAAACCGGCGTGATCCATGGCGGTTCAATCACCACGCTGATGGATCAGGCTTGTGGCATGGCGGCGGTGGCGTCGCTGGCTCCGGAATTTGATATCACACCGACCATCGATCTGCGGATCGATTACATGCGGGCTGCCGAGCCGGGCAAGGATGTGTTTGCGTTCGTGGAAGCCTATCGCAAAACCCGGCAGGTGGTCTTCACCCGGGGCATTGCCTATCACGAGGATCGTGACAAGCCCATCGCCCACTGTGTGGCCAACTTCACGCGCATGGGGTTGAACAAGACGCCCTGGTCCAGCCCGAAAAAGGATGCCTGAAATGAATCTGAAAGATGTTCTGGCGGAGTGCCGCAATGCCAACGATTACGCAGCTCTGGTGGGTGCGGTTCCCTATGCGAAATTGCTGGGAATCGGATGCATCAGGAATGGTGATGAGGTGATTTTTACCCTGCCGGCGCTGGAGAACAACATCGGCAATCCCACCCTGCCGGCGATACATGGGGGAGTGCTGGGCGGCTTCATCGAGCACTCGGCCATCCTGCAGGTGATCATGGCCATGGAGGAACCGCGCTTTCCCAAGGTGGTGGACCTGTCCATCGATTACCTCAGCGCCGCGCTGTTCCGCGACAGCTTTGCCGAGTGCCGCATCCTGCGCATGGGGCGGCGTCTGGCGAACGTATCGGTGCTCGTGTGGCAGACCAGCAGGAATGAGCCGGTGGCCAGCGCCCGCGCGCATTTGCTGCTGTCCTGATCTGGCAGGTCTGGCCTGCCGCAGCGACGCTATACTGAACAGGCACTTCTTTTCAGAAATACACAGGTAGGGCGATGGAAACCAATCTCTTGCTGGCGGGAACGGCTTTTTTTGCGTTGTGCACTCTGGCCTTCTGGCGGGCTGCGTTTCGTGCCTCCGTCGGCTGGGGCGTTGCCGGAGTGCTGATTCCCCCCAGTGCCATCTTCTATTACGCCGTGTTCTGGTCGGGCAAGCGCCTGCTGGCGCTGGTGCATTTCACCAGCCTGCTGATGTTTGTGCTGGTGGCCGTGGTCTGGGTGCGGGCGAATCCTGGCTGGTTTGACCATTCCCGCCTGGCGCCGCTGCGTGACTGGCTGGCGCCGGCCAGTGCGTCGACCCCGCTGGCGCTGCAGCCGGTGCATTTCATTGCCGAGACCGATATTGCCCCTTACCTGAAGCAGAACCTGGGCAGCGCGACGGCCCGCTTTGACGGCCAGACGCTGGATATGGTGCGCACGACCTTCATCGATGGCACCCTGCGTTTCAAGTCCGATGAGACCCTGTTTTCCACCCTGGAAGTGTCGATTCCGCTGCAGGGCATCTCGCTGCGGGCGGGGGAGAACCTGCTGCAGTACACGCCGGAATCCACCGACAATCCGCCGGTGATCATTGCCCGGCGGTCGGCCCGCGAACTGGCGCCGGCCATGGAGATCATCGAACACGGTTTCTGGCTGGAACTGATGATCACCACCACGGATACCCCGGTTTACCACGGCTACATCAAGCTGCGTCTGCCTGACGCCCACCAGAGTTTCCTGGCAGGGGATTACCGTGCCTACACCCGCGATGTGCGCATTCTGGATGACGCCGTTGACCGCTTTTTCGATTCCAGCGCTACCATCGAATACGTGGCGGAGCAGTACCTGATCAACACGCTGGGCCACAAGCTGGAGAAGGTGACCGGTTTCCGCAATACCTTTGTGCAGACCGCGCTGGACGATGCTACTGCACGCACCGAAGCCACCGTGCTTATGGCGGACGGGCGTGAACACACAGTGAAATTTTCGCTGCTGAAAGGCGACAGCGGCTGGGTGGTGAAGTCGGCGCCGGAGCTGGACCTGATTTCCGCCCTGCGTGTCCTGCGACAGAATCCGCCTGCCGCCATCGGCCAGACGCCCCTGCGTGACCGCCTGCGCAGCATTGATCCCCAGGCCGTTGAGTCCGCTCTGGGACAGGAAGTGGTGATCCTGACCCTGGATGGCAAACAGCGGGAAGGGCGGGTCAGTGCCGTGGATCAGCACAACATCACCCTGGCCGCGCCGGTGGAAGGCGGTGCCATGGCCATGCTGGTGAAACGGCGTGAAGTCATGGAAGTGCAAATCCGCGACCGCCGTCAGCTGCCTGCCGAATAAGGCCAGCCGCCCCAACCCCCGTTAAATTTCCTGCCATGCCCTTGATTTGCCCAAGGGCATCCCAATATTGCGGGCATGGCCCCGTGCCCGTGACCTCTGTGTCCGAATCCTGAACCAGCAATCCTGAAATTCAAGTTACTGGAGAGTCTTTCCACCATGACTGTCGAAGCCAAAAAAGAGACCCTGGGTTTTCAGACCGAAGTGAAGCAGCTGCTGCACCTGATGATCCACTCCCTGTACAGCAACAAGGAAATCTTCCTGCGGGAACTGATCTCGAACGCCTCCGACGCGGCGGACAAACTGCGTTTCCTGAGCCTGTCCCACGCGGACATCATGGAAGGCGACGGCGATCTGAAAATCCGTCTGGAATTCGATGCCGACAAAAAGACCGTGACCATCACGGACAACGGCATCGGCATGAATCGCGATGAAGTGATCAGCCACCTGGGCACCATCGCCAAATCCGGCACCAGTGAATTCCTGAAAAACCTGACCGGCGACCAGAAAAAGGATTCGCGCCTGATCGGCCAGTTCGGTGTGGGTTTCTATTCCGCCTTTGTGGTGGCGGACGAAGTGGAAGTGTTCACCCGCAAGGCTGGCGAGCCGGCGGAAAACGGCGTGCACTGGGTGTCGAAGGGTGAGGGTGAATTTTCCGTGGCGGCTGTCGAACGTCCGGTGCGCGGCACGTCAATCGTATTGCACCTGCGTGAAGGCGAAGAGGAATTTGCCGACGGCTGGCGTCTGCGTTCCATCGTGAAGAAATATTCCGACCATATTTCCCTGCCGATCGAAATGCTGAAGGAAGATCACCGCAGCGACGAGGAAAAGGAGAAAGAGCCGCAAGCGCCGGAATTCGAAGTCATCAACAAGGCGACTGCGCTGTGGACCCGTTCCCGCAACGAAATTACCGACGAGGAATACAAGGAATTCTACAAGCACATCTCCCACGATTTTGAAGAGCCGCTGAGCTGGAGCCACAACCGCGTGGAAGGCAAGCAGGAATATACCTCGCTGCTGTATGTGCCGAAACGCGCTCCATTCGATCTGTACCAGCGGGAAGGTACGCGCGGCCTGAAGCTGTATGTGCAGCGGGTTTTCATCATGGACGACGCTGACCAGTTCATGCCGATGTATCTGCGCTTCATGAAAGGCGTGCTGGATTCGGCTGATCTGCCGCTGAACGTGTCGCGCGAGATTCTGCAGTCCAATCAGGCAGTTGAAAACATGAAGGGCGCGCTGACCAAGCGCTCGCTGGAAATGCTGGCAAAACTGGCCAGCAGTGAGGGCGATGATTACAAGACTTTCTGGAAACAGTTCGGCCAGGTGTTGAAGGAAGGTCCGGCGGAAGATTATGCCAACCGCGAGAAAATCCTGGGTCTGCTGCGCTTTGCGTCCACCCATACCGGCACCAGCGAGCAGGTGGTGGGACTGGATGACTACATCGGTCGCATGAAGGAAGGCCAGGACAAGATCTATTACATCACGGCTGAAAACTATAACGCCGCGGCCAACAGCCCGCACCTGGAAATCTTCCGCAAGAAAGGTGTGGAAGTAGTGCTGATGTACGATCGCATCGACGAATGGATGATGGGCCAGCTGTTCGATTACAAGGGCAAGTCGTTCATTAACGTGGCCAAAGGCGATCTGGATCTGGGCGCCATCGAATCCGAGGAAGACAAGAAACAGCAGGAAGAAGTGGAAAAGTCTTCCGAGGATCTGGTGAAGCGCCTGAAAACCGCGCTGGAAACCCGCGTGTCGGAAGTGAAGGTGTCGCACCGTCTGACGGATTCGCCGGCCTGTCTGGTGGCGGGTGCCTACGACATGGGTATCCAGATGCGGCAGATCATGGAAGCGGCGGGCCAGAAGCTGCCGGAGTCCAAGCCCACCCTGGAGATCAATCCGACCCATCCGCTGCTGGAGCGCCTGAATGGTGAAGTGCAGGACGACCGTTTTGCCGATCTGGCGATGATCGTGTTTGATCAGGCGGCGCTGTCCGAAGGGCGTTCGCTGGAAGATCCGGCGGCCTATGTCAAGCGGATTAACGCGCTGTTGCTGGAAACCCTGCACTGATCTGTTCAAAAAGGTATAAAGGCGCCAGTCCAACGGCGCCTTTTTTTATGTTGTTTCGCGGTCATCTTTATGTCGCATCCGGGACTTTTTTCAGCCCGGCTACCTGCTAGAATTGATCCACTATCGGGGGATCATTGCGGAGGGGCATGTGGTTGAGATATCGATCAAATATCCTTTGAACCGGGAAACGGCTCTCGAGCTGCGCGAGCAGATCATGGTGGTAGTGCTGGATTCGCTGAAATCCGTGCAGATCCATGACGAAGGTTTTTCCCTTAATTTCGGCCGCGAGGGCAGCATCATCAAGGCGCTGTCGCAGCTGGTCGAGATCGAGCGTGTCGTGAATCCTTTTCTGCGCATGGCGCTGATTGTTGAATCCAGCGAAGGTCCCATCAAACTGGAGTTGAGCGGGCCAGCCGGCACGCGGGATTTTCTGGTGACGGAATTCGGCCTGAAACGCTGGCTGGTATAAACAGAACCTACATCAGGGAGTGTTATGGCAACGCCGTCAGAAAAAATTGCAGTATTGGGCGGGGGAAGTTTCGGTACGGCAATCGCCAATATTGTGGCCGACAATGGTCACGCAGTTACGCAGTGGATGCGCGATGAAGATATCGTGGCCTCCATGCGTGCCATCAATGAAAACACCCGCTACCTGCCGGGCAAGAAACTCAATCCATCCATCGTTCCCACCACACAGCTGGGTGAGGCGGTGCAGGATGCGTCCATCATTTTCGTCGCCATTCCCAGTAAAGCCTTTCGCAGCGTGATGCAGCAGGCGCGTCCGTTTCTGAATGAAAGCCAGATTCTGGTGAGCACAACCAAAGGCATCGAGGAAAACGGTTTTCTGATGATGAGCCAGATTCTGGCGCAGGAAAGTCCGTGTGAAAAAATCGGTGTGTTGAGCGGGCCGAACCTGGCGAAGGAAGTTGCCCAGCGCGTACTGACCGGCAGCGTGGTGGCCAGCGAGCATGAAGAGGTGCGCAGCCGTGTGCAGGCGGTGCTGTCGTGCAGTTATTTCCGCGTGTATGCCAACAATGACGTGTTTGGTGTGGAGCTGGCGGGAGCGCTGAAAAATATCTATGCGATTGCGTCGGGCATGGCGTCGGCACTGGGCATGGGTGAAAACACCAAGGCCATGCTGATTACCCGCAGTCTGGCGGAAATGAGCCGCTTCGCCGCCAAGCTCGGTGGTAATCCGATGACGTTTCTGGGATTGGCCGGCGTCGGCGACCTGTTCGTAACCTGCACGTCGCCACTCAGCCGCAATTATCAGGTGGGATTTGCGCTGGGGCAGGGCAAGGTGCTGGATGAGATTCTGGCCAATCTGGGCGGCACGGCTGAGGGTGTCAATACCATCCGGCTCGTCAAGAAGCAGTCGGTGGCGCTGGAAGTGTACATGCCGCTGGTGCACGGCCTTCACGAAATCATTTTCGAAGGCAAGCAGCTGAAAGAGGTCATCAAATATCTGATGCTGGGCGAGCAGAATTCCGATGTGGAATTTGTGTTGCCCGGTCCCGACAAACTGGCTTCTTTCAAAAAGGCGAAAGCATAAATGGACAATCAGCAACAGACAGACCAGCAAACCGACAGTAAAAAAATGGGTGATCCCCTGCTGTTAACGGGGTTGTACATGATGCTGTTCTACATGATCTACATGGTGCTGGGTTATCTGCTGGTGGGCGTGGGTCTGGCGCAGATGCTGGTGAAGCTGCTGTCCGGTTCGCCGCAGCCGGATCTGAAAAAGTTCGGTGCCGCGCTGGCGCGCTACATGGCGCAGATCGTGGAATACATTGCGATGCGCAGCGACGAGAAACCCTATCCCTTCAAACCCTGGCCGGCGGACGACGCGGAACAACAGGATGTCTGACATGCAGCTTTACATAATGCGTCACGGAGATGCGATCCAGTATGCGCGAACCGATGCCGAGCGCCCGCTCAGCGAACTGGGCCGGCAGCAGGCCGCGCGCATGGTGGCGCATATTCGCGTGGCGCCGCCGCTGCGGGTGATTGCCAGCCCTTATTTGCGGGCGCAGCAGACTGCCCGGATCGTGTGTGATGGTCTGGGCATTGCGAATTTCGAAACCGTCAGCAACATCACGCCCGACAGCGATCCGTTTGATGCGCTGCGTGAAATCGAGCTGCATCAGGCCGATTCCCTGCTGATGGTCAGCCATCAGCCCCTGGTGGGAGCACTGCTGGGCCTGCTGCTGGATGGTCACGTCGATGGCGGCCACATGATGGGAACTGCCTCGGTGGCGCTGCTGTCCTGTGCGCATGTCAGCCCGGGGCAGGGACAGCTGCACTGGCTGCAGCATCCCCGCTGATCTGCACCTCTTTATCCGGCTACCGTTCGCTTGCGTTTGACCGGGGCATGGGTCATATTCGGTCCAGTTAGTTCAACTGATTTAGGCATCCAAAACAGCACAATAAAAATACGGAATGCGAGGCAATCATGACGGTCACCGCCACAGCACCGCCGCGCTCGACTGGCGCTCTCAACACAGGTTTGCCGCTGCCACTGGAACGCTTCTATTACTGGGAAAAAAACCAGCCCGCCAAAGTCTGTTTTACCCAGCCGCTGGGGCAGGGGCGGTTGCAGGAACTGACGTGGTCTGAAGTGGGAAAGCAGGTGCGGGCGATGGCCGCCTATCTCAGCAGTCTGGACGTCAAACCCGGTGACCGCATTGCCATCCTCTCCAAAAACTGTGCGCACTGGATCATGTCCGATCTGGCGATCTGGATGGTGGGTGGCGTTTCCGTGCCGCTGTATCCCACACTGACGGCCGATTCCGTGCGGCAGATCCTGCAGCACAGCGAATCGAAAATCCTGTTTGTCGGCAAGCTGGACGATTGGGATCACATGAAGGCCGGTGTCGACGCGTCCATCCGCTGCATCAGTTATCCGCTCAGTCCGCCGAACGATTTTCCTACCTGGGATACGATCATCTCCAGTCATGAACCGCTGCGCGAAAGCCCGTCGCGCACCCATGCCGAACTGGCCACCATCATTTACACATCCGGTACCACTGGCGTGCCGAAAGGCGTGATGCATACCTTCAATGGCATTGCGGCGGGAGCGTCGCGGGCGTCGGATGTGTATGAAGTGTCGTCCGATGACCGGATGCTGTCGTATCTGCCGCTGTCGCATGTGGCGGAGCGCATGTGCATTGAAATGGTCCAGCTGTATCAGGGCACCCATGTGCATTTTGCGGAATCGCTGGAAACATTTGCCGAAGATCTGCAGCGGGCGCGTCCCACCATTTTCTTTTCCGTGCCGCGCATCTGGGCCAAGTTTCAGGCCGGTGTGTTTGCCAAAATTCCGCAGCGCAAACTGAATCTGCTGTTTCGCGTGCCGCTGCTGTCTTCCTATATCAAGCAGAAGATCCGTCATGGTCTGGGACTGGATCAGGCCAAGTTCTGTCTCAGTGGCGCGGCGCCCATTACCAACGAACTGCTCAACTGGTATCGCGAGCTGGGCATCGAGCTGATCGAAGTCTATGGCATGACGGAAAATCTCGGTTACTCCCACAGCACACGGCAGGGGCGCGGGCGGTTTGGTTATGTCGGCCAGCCGAATCCGGCGGTGGATGTGAAAATCGGTGTGAACGGCGAAATTCTGGTGCGCTCGCCCGCGAACATGATCGGTTATTACAAGGAACCGGAGAAAACCCGTGAAGCGCTGGATGCCGACAATTTTCTGCATACCGGCGACGTCGGCGTCATTGAAGCCGACGGCAATCTGCGCATCACCGGCCGCATCAAGGAAATTTTCAAAACCAGCAAGGGCAAATACGTGGCACCCTTTCCGATTGAGTCGAAATTGCTGGGTGACCAGCATATCGAGCAGTGCTGTGTGGTGGGCAATGCCATGCCGCAGCCGCTGGCACTGGTGTCGCTGTCTGAGGCGGACCGCGTTGCCCTGCGCGCCGGTGCACCGCGCGATGCCATTCACGCCGATCTGCTGGCGCTGTTCCAGAAAGTGAATGCGCAGCTGGACCCCCATGAAAAACTCAAAGCCATTGTGGTGACCAAAGGAGACTGGACGATCGAGAACGGAATCATGACGCCAACCTTGAAAATCAAACGCAATGTACTGGAATCGCGATATGAGGACCGTATCGAGAGCTGGTATGAATCATCGGAAAAAGTGCAGTGGGAATAGGCGTTCGACCTGTTCCCCTGGGTGTGGTGACAAATGCAAAATATGCACTTCACCCGATCAGTCCTTTACTGGTTGGGAATTCTGTTTGCCGTTGCTCTGACAAATGTCGTTCTGACGCATACGGCATCGGCAAGTCTGCTGTGGACCATTGAGAAAGCAGGCAAGCAAAATCATATTCTGGGTACCTTTCATGTGGCGGATCGCGACATCGTCAAGCTGCCGCCGCATGTGGAGCGGGTGGTCGGGCGCAGTGAGCATCTGGTGCTGGAGATCAGGCAGGATGCGCGGGCGCAGCAGATCATTGCGGATCGTTCGCTGCTGCAGCGCGCCACGTTGCCGCAACTGGTGGGGCGCGATCTGTATGGACGAGTGACGATGGCGATGAAGCAGCGTGGCCTGCCCGCCGCCGGCGTGCAGCGTCTGAAACCCTGGGCTGTGGGGTTGATGCTGAATTTTCCCGCGCCGTCGCTGGAGCCGGTGCTGGATGTCAGCCTGCAATACCGTTTTCAGGAAGCCGGCAAGTCGGTGAGTGCGCTGGAAACCATCGATGAGCAGCTCGATCTTTTTGACAGATTGCCGCTGGACGAGCAGATCGAATTTCTGGAATCGTCACTGGCGCATCTGCCGGAATTCGACGGCAATCTGGCGCAGATGAAACAGTTGTACAAGCGCGGCGATCTGGATGCCATTCACCGTTTCGCCAGCGAGCAACTGGCACAAACGGGCGCTCCCGCGCTGGAGCGTCTGATGAAAAACATTGTGGATCACCGCAACCAGCGTATGTTCGAGCGTCTGCAGCCGCACCTGAAACAATCGGGAACCCTGATTGCGGTGGGCGCGCTGCATCTGCCGGGCCAACAGGGATTGTTGCAGTTACTGAAGAATGCCGGTTATCGGGTGATGCCGGTAACTCCCTGAGTCCATCTGGAAGAAGTTTTCATGCTGATCAATTTTGCCCACGCCAATGGCATTCCCGCGCCGTCCTACCAGCCGCTGTTCGATCGCCTGCAGCCGCATGGTGTGATTGCGCTACCGATGTATGGCCACAATCCGGCTTTTCCATTCACTCACAATTGGCGTCATCTGGCGGATGAGCAGATCGATTTCCTGCAGCGCAATGCCAGCGAGCCGGTGGTGGGCGTGGGGCATTCCATGGGCGCGATAGTGACCTTTATTGCAGCCTGCAAACGGCCTGATCTGTATCGCGGCGTGCTGATGCTGGACCCGCCGCTGATGTGGGGAAAAATGGCGTGGATTTTCCGCATCATGAAATGGCTGAAAAAGTCTGACGATTTTACGCCGGCGGGAAAATCGAAAGGCCGCCGCCAGATCTGGCCGGATCGCGCCAACGCCGTGGAATATTTTGCTTCCAAGCGGCTGTTCCAGTTTCATCCGGAATGTTTCGAGGCGTTCTGCAATGCCGCCATCGAGCAGAGCGAGGGTGCGCAGGTAAAACTGCGTTTTCGCGTGGATGTGGAAGTGGGGATTTTTCGCAACACGCCGGACAATCTGGGTAGCTGCAGGCGGCCGTCGTTACCGATGAAACTGGTTTATGCCGACCGCAGCGACGCAACGCGTGCGGATATGGTGGTGCCGTTCGGCAAGCGTTTTGGCATTCCGCTGGAACAGATTCCCGGCGAGCACATGTTTCCACTGCAGCAGCCGGATGTGACGGCTGAGATCATTCATCAGTTCATCAGGGAATGCCGCTGACATGTTGACAGAAGAAATTCGCATTCAGGCCAACGGGCTGGAACTGGCGGCCAAGCAGTGGGGCAGCGCGGACGCACCGGCGATCATTGCGCTGCACGGCTGGCTCGATAACGCGGCGTCGCACGACCGGCTGGCGCCGGCGCTGCAGGGCTACCGTGTCATTGCGCTGGATTTTGCCGGCCATGGTTACAGTTCCCATCGTCCGGAAGGTGTGCGCTATCACATGCTGGACAATGTGGATGATGTGATTGCGCTGGCGGATGCGCTGGAGCTGCAGCAGTTCATTCTGCTGGGCCACTCGATGGGCGCGGGAATTGCCACGTACACGGCGGCGAGTTTTCCCGAGCGCGTGCGCAAACTGATTTTGCTGGAAGGCATTGGCAGCAACACCAGTCGTCCGGACGAAGCGCCGTCGGTGTTGCGCAAGGCGGTGGAGGATATGAAAAAAGCCGGCGCCAAACGCAAGCCGGTGTATGAAACCCGCGAGGAAGCGATTCAGGCGCGCTCGCAGGCAATTGGCGGCATCAGCCTGGATGCTGCGGCGCACATCTGCAGTCGCGGTCTGGAGCCGGTGGGCGACGGCTTCACCTGGCGTTCCGATCCGCGTCTGAAAATGTCGTCGGCCATTCGCCTGACCGATGAAATGGTGACGGCGTATCTGCAAAGCCTGACGATGCCGGTGCTGCTGGTGCGCGGGCGGCACAGTTTTTTTGCCACCGAAAGCACGCTGCAGAAGCGCGCGGAGATGATTCCCAATTGCCGGTCGGTGGTGCTGGACGGCAATCATCATTTGCATCTGGAGCCGGACACGTTTGCGGCAGTGGCCGATGCGATCAATGGGTTTTTGAAAGAGGGTTGAGGTCCGGCTGCCATTGGCTCTTCGCTATCATCAGCGCTGGCCCATTCGGGCGATGCCAGACCCTGCCAAGTCGTACAGCATGGATAGCATCCTGATCAGCAATGGCCGTTCCATCCACGCCAATTGCCAATGCAACCCATCCTGAGGACTTTCGTCATGCAACCCTGGATCAAACGCACTGCTTTGTCTGCAGGTGTTCTCGCCGCCGTGATCACCGGTTCGCTGGGCGCCGCCGTACTGGTGAGCGACAGCAAGATGCAACGCACCGTAACTATTCCCGGTCATCCCATTGCGCTGAAGAATGATGCCGACAGCATCGCGCGGGGCCGCTACCTGTATCAGACCAAAGGCTGCGCCGATTGCCACGGCAACGATGGCGCCGGTCATGTCTTCGTGGACGATCCGGAGACGGGCATGCGGTTGTCCGGCGCCAACATTTCCGGCTCCTCCCAGTCCCGCGTGTTCCGCTATCAGGCTGACGACTGGGATCGCAGCATTCGTCATGGAGTAAAGCCGGACGGCACGCCGCTGATCTTTATGCCTTCGGAAGATTTCGCGCGTCTGAGCGATCAGGATCTGGAGGATCTGGTGGCGTATGTGCGGCAACTGCCAGCGGTGGATTCGCAGCCGGCGCAGTGGCAGCTGCCGTTGCCGGTGCGGGTGCTGTATGCGCTGGGCGTTGTGCAGGATTCTGCCGAGAAAATCGATCACAACCTGCCGCCGCAACCGGCCGTAGCTGCTGCCGTCACAGTGGAATATGGCGAATATCTGGCGCAGGGCTGCAAGGGCTGTCACGGTCCGCAGTTGTCGGGCGGAGTCATTCCCGGCGCGCCGCCGGCCTGGCCTGCAGCTGCCAACCTGACGGCGGGAGAACAGAGCGCATTGAAGCAGTATCCCGACGTGGAAAGTTTTCGCGCCATGTTCCGCAGCGGTCGCCGGCCCGATGGCAGCGCCGTCAGCAGCGTGATGCCGTTTGCAGCGCTGGGCCAGATGAACGACACCGATTCTGCCGCCCTTTATCTGTACCTGAAAAACCTGCAACCGGTGGTTGCCAGCAATCGCTGAAACGCACTCGCGCAATGCCCATAAAAAAAGCCCATTCCTGTGAATGGGCTTTTTCTTTGGCGGGTTCTTTAGCGGGTCAGCTCCAGTGTCCAGTTCAGTTCGGTGCTGCCTTGCGCCCTCAGCTGATCGTTCTGGCCGGCCGGGTAATAACCATTGTGCTTGTCATTAGGATCATAATGCACCGGCAATGTCAGTTCCCGTGTCAGGTTGCCATTCAGCAACAGTTCTTCGGGCACTGATTCACGATAGTAAATGCCGCCCGGCGCGATCGGTGTTTCGGCGCTGACGCCGTTTTCACTCACGGTACCCATCACCGTAAACGACGCCACCAGTTCGTATTCACAGGTGGCGTAATCCACCGTCAGCGAGATGAAGCTGGGTACATCCATGCCGTTGTAGGGCAGTCCACTTCCCACTGCCTGCTGAATCACGGTTTCGTCGGGATAGAACAGCGTGTGCGTGTCGTTCATGGCGACAAGGCCGCTGTGGGTGGTGTTCTGTGATGTCCAGAACCCGATGGGGCTCAGATCGCGGGCCGCTGGCGGAATCTGGTTGGTCATGGTGCCGCCGAGACGGCCAGACTGGTGACCTTCGTAGGCCTGGTTGTCGTTGCTGGCTGTCCAGTTGAACGGCGCAAACGCCACGCCTGCTTCGATGAATTCGATGCGCTTGAGGGCGTCGCAGCTGGTATCCGGCACCAGGGTGATATTGCTCACCAGCAGGGTTTTGTCGCCAGGATTTTCCGGGTCATGGACTTCAACCGATACGGCCACCGGATTTACATCGGGTACGTTGTAGGGTGCGGAATAGAAGGCTTCGCCGGTGTCCTTGTCGGCGTTGGCAACCACGGTACCGGTGACGGCCGAGCCGCCTTCGGCACCGTTGACGGACCAGTGTTGGGCGCTGAGGGCGGTGTTGGGTGCGGCGTGGCATTCCAACAGAACCGGCAACTGGCCGTAGTCCGGATCGTCGACCGGATACTCATCCGACTCGCAGTATTGAATGGTCAGCAGCTGGGTGGCTGCCGTTTTTACGGTGGCTTTGCCCGGCCGCAGCTGCACGCCGGCCAGCATGGACCAGTCGCTGAAATGGGTGGTCTGCACTGACACTGTATTGCTGGCGCTATCGCGCTGCGGTTGTTCGTACACCCGCCAGTGGCCGGCGCTGTCCTGGAAACCGATGTTGATGAAGCGCAGGGCGGAACCCTGCAGATCATCGGCACCGGGTTTGAAGCGCAGGGTCATGGGCAGATTGCTGTGCAGACCCTCGGGCCGGATGCGGAACGCGTTGCCGATGCCGCCCAGCGCTTCGTTGCTGATGGGCTGGATCGACACGGTGGTGTCTGCGCTGAAGGCACCGGCGGGCACCAGCAGTGTGACGCTGCCATCTGCCGATTGCAGTTCACCGCCGTCGCTGCCGATCACGGCCGACACGGCGGCACCGAGCACGGAACCGACTGGCGTGGAGGGGGGAAGGGGATTGCTGTCGTTATTGCGTGGGGTTTCCTGATTGCCGCCACCACCACCGCCTCCGCAGCCGGCGAGAACGGACATCAGAATTACGATTGCGCTGTGCTGTTTCATTTCGGGTTCGCTCCTCGGGTTGGAAAACCCCGCCAGCGTACCCGTCACATCGCGCTGCCGAATCGCCTGAGAGAGCCACTGCCGTGCCAGGGGCAATGGCTCTTCCCAGTGATGCAATGCAGTGCAATTCCGGCTCAGTGCCGTGGCGTCAGTTGCAGTCCCCGCAGACGCCAGTGTTCACCGCGCCGCAACCACAACTGGCTGTAGCAACACTGCTGTTCCGCCGCGTCCGCCGGCCAGTGCAGCAAACCGGTGGCCAGTGCCGTATCGCCGAACAGCGTAATACGGATGTCCGTCACCTTGATGCCCTGCAACGGCATTTGCAGCAGACGTTGCACTGCCCGTGTCTTGTCCAGGCGGCTGCCATTCGCATCCACCGCTTCGAGTTCGTCATCGAATAACGCCGCCAGGCCCGTTGCGTCCCCGGCAGACAGCAACCGGGGCAAGGTCAGGCTGAGCTGCAATATGACTTTTTCCTCATGCTGCATGCGCAGAACTCCCGCTTTGATGAAACCACTGGCGGGACTGTGCCTGAAATGAAGGGCGATCGCATGGCTCCTTTGGCTCATCGCGACGTGGAAAAAGGTCCAGCAGGAAAAGGTTCAGCTTGAGTGATTGCGCCACAGCGCTGCCGCCTGGCCGCGTGAACTGCAATCGAGTTTGGCCAGGATGTTGGCGACGTGACGTTTCACGGTGTGGGGACTTAGGTCCAGGGCGCGGGCGATCAGTTTGTTGCTGTCGCCGGCGGCGAGCATGGCCAGCACTTCCCGTTCCCGCTCCGACAGTTCCTGCAGAAGCGGGGGCAGTGCGGGAGCCGGCGCGACCGTTTGTGTCGGCGAACTGCGCCAGGCCTGCAGACGCGCCAGTAACGGTTGCAGCGCTGTGCGCTGATCCGCCGGCACCATCGCCAGCAGCGGGTCCACCACGAAGGCCGGCGCGGTCAGCAGCAGGCCCAGGCTGTCTTCCTGCCGGCAGCGCTCCAGCACTGGCTGGAAGACCTGCCAGGCCTCATGCGGATTCTGCTGCTGCAGGCGCAGCCAGGCCAGGGTGACCCGCACATCGCCGATGAAAGTGGGCATGGGCCAGGCTTGCTGCAGCGTTTCTGCTTCCAGCAGGGCGGTTTCCGCTGCCGCCAGATCTCCTTCCAGCAACGCGATCTGCCCCCGCAGCTGGGCGCGCGCGGTATTGAGGAATGGCCACTCCACGGCGGAAGGCTGAGGACTCAGATAGGGCCACAGTTCCCGCATGGCCTGAAGATCCCGCGCCATCCAGAAGAAGTGCGCCAGGTTGTGGGTGGTGGCGCGGCGCCAGGTGGCGGTCAGGCCCGGCACACCCAGGTCGTCCAGGGCCTGCAGTGCCCGGCGCTCGAACATCAACGCGCGCTCCATGTCTCCGGCCGCTGCCGCTTCCCAGGCTTCCGCCTGACGCGCATTGAGACGCAGCGCCGGCACCACCGACAAACGCTGCTGCATCTGGGTCTGGGCCTGCACCGCCGTCTGGAGCTGCGCCCGGTCGCCGTGCCAGAAATCCAGCCAGGTGGCATGGGCAAACGCGGCGATCTGCCAGGAGGTGCCGGGCTTGTCCAGCTGCGCCTGGCACAGTGCCCGCAAGCGCTGCATGGGGCGCTGCACACCCGGCAGGCCGAACATGAAACTGTTGAAGGCATCGTCCAGGGCCGGACTCAGCAACGCCGGGTCCCGCTCCGCCGCATTGGCGATCTCCGTCAGGCAGCTGGCCACCCGCGCCGGCCGGCCCATGGCCAGTTCCTGCCAGGCCCGCGCCCCGGTGCAGCTGATCCGGGAAGCCTGCTCCAGGGTCATGTTCTCGATCTGGTTCAGCGCCCGTTCCGCATCCAGCAGGCGACCCACTGCGTTATAGGCTCGCGGCAGCAGGGCAAAATGGCGTGCGAATTCCGCTTCATTGCCCTGGGCCTGATACCCGGTGCAGGCCGCCTCCAGAAATTCCGCCGCCAGCTGGAAATCCCAGCCGGCCCAGGCACACAAGGCTTGCAGGCGCGCCACTTCGGGCCGGGCGCTCACCGCCGCTGGCAACTGGGCGATCCAGCGCGCCACCAGTGCCACGCTGCCTTCCGCCAGCAAGGGTTCCAGGCAGGCGCTGATGGCCGTTACTGCCGCGTCCCACTGCTGCGCCTTGAGCCAGTGATTCACCGCCCGCAACGGCACCTGCTCGGCGGCTGCGGCGCGGGCGTGCAGTTCCGGCATCTGATCCGGGTGCAGGCGTTCCAGGCGGACGCGCAGAAAATCCAGGAACAGATCGTGAAAGCGCAGCACCGGCAGCGTCTCGTCCAGCGCGGTCAGAAACAGATTGCGCCGGTACAGATCCTCCAGCACGCCATGCACATCGGCGCGCCCGGTCACGGCCTGGCACAGGGTTGGATTCAGTTCCGGCAACACCGAACAGCGCAACACGAAATCGGCGAGGTCCGGCGGCAGTTCCGCCAGTACCTCCTGTGCGAAGAAATCGAACAGGTGCCGGCTGGCCGCCTTGTCCACCGCCGACTGCAGATGCTCCACCAGAGGGCCGCTGGTGACGCCGAAGACCAGACTCAGGCCCGCCGCCCAGCCCTGGGTGCGCTGCAGTGCCTGGGCCACAAAGTCCGCTGGCACCGCCGCGCCGTCGTGAGGTATGGCCACGATTCCAGTAAAAAACAGCCACTTCGCTCGTAACCTATTGACAACGTTGTTCAATTTTCGAAAGCGCGTTTGGTGTGCACTCCGTTTTAGGTTGCTACACGAGTTGCTTTCAGCATGCTGAAAATCTGCTCCTGCGCTTCCAGCTTGGCCTGAAGTACTCCATTTAATTGTTGGAAGTTGCGCATTTCCGATACAGCTTCTTCGAGCTTGGTGGAACTCGCAGCAAGTTCGTCTCGATACAATTCAGCTTGCTGGGTTGCTTCGGCGCGGCGTTCATCCAACCATTGATCCCTCTCTTTCATCTGATTCAGTTGCTGTTGTGCATTCTGCTGTTCTCGATGCAACTGCTTACGGGTTTCGTTCAGTTCCGCCGCCATCCGTGCGGTGTCTTTGCTTAGCTCGGTGACTTCGCTTTGTTTTATGATCAGGCTTTGCTGAAGCAGGCGCAGTTCGGACTGGACTTGTTGCAACTGGTGCTCGTGGCGGCGTTGATCCTGGTCGCGCAGTTCCTTGATGGATTGACGGTAGTGTTCCAGGGCTTCGCGGGTATGTTGGTGCTTTTCTTCCAGCGAGATCTGGTGTTTTTCGGCAGAGGCCAATTGTTCCTTGAGACCAGTGACTTCTTGCGCCAGCTGGTGGCTGCGGATTTGTTCCTGTTGATACGCGGCCGCCGTGGCTTGATGGGCCGTTTGTTCTGCAGCCAACAGACCTTTGCTGTGGTCAACTTCCGCGCCACGGGTCTCCCGTTGCTTATTGGCAACGTCCAGCTGTGAATGGAGTTCGGCTATCTGCTGCGAGTAGCGCAGCTGCTGTTGTTCGACCACGTCCTGCGCTTCGCCTTGTAGCTGGGCCGCGAGACGCTCCACGAGATCCTTGAGGGTATCGCTGAGCAAGCTTTTATCGCCCAGTCGGGTGCCGTCATCCGACTCCAACTCACGCAAGTACCGATGGATAGTAGTGCGCGATCCGGTATTCCCCAGCGTCATGCGAACGGCATCCAGGGAGGGGTGTTGTCCCTTTGCGATCAGGACGTCCCGCGCTTGTTTCACGTGAAATTTGCTGATCCCACTACGAGCCATGGTTGCCTACCCGATGAAATATCATACCGTAATACATACCTCATACTACTGTACTAAAATGACGGTTTCAAGCGAGCTTTAAACCTGCAAAATACTCGCGGGATAATGGAGCGTTATCCCGTGTAAAGGCCATTTATCAAAATCTGGCCCAAGTTTGCGTTACATACGTCGGCTGAAACTGCGAAAGCACTTCGAACGCTAGTCCGTGACATCTCTACGCTTGAAATGT
>CAZBII010000089.1:0-18810 GCA_964491665.1 uncultured Moraxellaceae bacterium | reverse complement strand
TCTCCACCCAGGCCTTGATCTGGGTGCAACTGGCCCGCAGCATCCAACGCCCCAGCGGCTCGATCAGACCGGTTTCCTCGGCCAGCGGAATGAAAACCGTGGGCGACAGCAACCCCTGCACCGGATGTTGCCAGCGCAGCAACGCTTCCACACCCACCAGCGCGCCGTCATGCAAGGCAAACTGCGGCTGGTAGGCGACAAAAAACTGGTTCATGTCCAGCGCGCGGCGCAAATCATTTTCCAGCACCAGCAATTCAAACGTGCGCTTGTTGATGTCGTCAGTGTAATAGTGGAAATTGTTTTTGCCTTTTTCCTTGGCGCGGTACATGGCGGCATCGGCCGCTTTCATCAGTGTCTCGACATCCGGGCCGTCATCCGGATACAGGCTGATCCCGATGCTGGCCGTCGTGTACAGTTCGTGCTGGCGGATATTGATGGGCGCAGCCAGAACTTTCAGCAGCTTGGTTGCCACCGCCGACACCGATGCCGCCTCGCTGACATTCTCCAGCACTACTACAAATTCATCGCCGCCAATGCGCGCTGCCGTATCCATCTCGCGAATGGTGTGGCGGATGCGAATGGAAATTTCCTGCAGGAATTTGTCGCCGACATCGTGCCCCAGCGAATCATTGATGTTTTTGAAACGGTCCAGATCCAGCAGCATGAGCGCGATTTTCCTGCCACTGCGCTTGGCCCGCTCCAATGCCTTCCCAACACGGTCCTGAAACAGCAGGCGATTTGGCAACGTCGTCAACGCATCGTGATACGCCAGATATTCCATGTGCGCTTCGCTTTCGCGCAGACGGTCAATGATGTTGCGGTACTCGCTGATGTCGCGCACGATGCCCCAGGTGCCGGCTGGTTTGCCCTCGCCATCCAGATGCAGCGCGGCACGCACACTCACCGGCACGATACTGCCATCCTTGCGGATATATTCCTTCTCATACAGATCGGTGTAGCCACGCGTAAAAAGCTGTTCCTCCACCATCTTGCGGTCAAGGGCGTGCCATTTCTGCGGTGTGATGTTGCTGTAATGACGATGGATGACTTCCTCCTGCGTCATGCCCAGTAAATCGCAGTAGGCACGATTGGCGCTGATGCAGTATCCATCCAGACTGTAATAGCAGATTCCATCCAGGCTGTTGTCATACAGTGCGCGAAAACGCGCTTCCGTTTCCTTGCGTGACTGCTCGCTGGTCACCCGCAGACTGACATCGTTCTGCACGCCTATCAGGTGGGTGACATTGCCAGACGCATCGCGGATCGGCGAAATGGAAAGTTCATTCCAGAAAATTTCGCCGCTTTTGCGATAGTTCTTCAGCAACACCTGACAGGGTTCACCGCGACGAATGGCATCGCGAACGATGGCCAGAATCTGCGGCTGCTCACCTGGCTTCTGCAGGAACCGGCAATTCTTTCCCACCACTTCCCGGAACGGATAGCCGGTGATGCGCTCAAACGCCGGATTGCAGTAAATGATCGGCTGATCCGGCAAACGGGCATCCACGATCACAAATCCATTGTCCGCCGATTTGACTGCGCGCTCGAACATGCGCAGATGCGACTCCACCGCACGCACGCCATCCATGAACGCATCATCACTGGCAAACACAAGACCGGCATCCATCGGTCCTGCATGAATGACACGCTCCAGCTGCTGCGCACCCAGCAATGCCGCCAGTTTTTCCTGGCCCGAGCGCACACAATTCTCCACCGCATCCAGTTCGCTGAAACTGAAATCCTGTACCGGATCGGAGCGTTCGAGCCAGATCGCCGCCGCCTGATCCGGTACCGGCAAGGGGCAGCAGATGAAACTGGTAATCGCGCTGCCCAGTGCGTAGGCATCGCAGTCGTGCAGCTGCGCGAACTGATGGTGATCCACCAGAATAGGATTGCCGGTGCGGAACACACCATCAAGAACAGTGCGGGGATACGCCGAAAGCTGCGTGTCGGCATAGTGGATTTCCAGCACGGGTTCGCCGCTGGACAGCAAACGGAATTCCGCAATCCTGTCTTCATGCAGGACGTAGAACGCCATGCGCGCCGGATGATGCAGGCAGGCGCGAACTGTGGCAAACAGGCGGCCAATGGACTCTCGCAGTGGACCTAGCGATTCGCTGAGCGACATAGGGTGACAACGCCATCCAGGCAGACGGGTCTGTTTCTGGAGTATAGGCAATGTCCGGATTTCTGCGTGCAAGACTGGACACTGGCGTGGCAATTCACGACAGCTGGCGCAGAAGGCGCGAAATAAAAGCGGATGATTTAGCGCGGTTTTCGTTAGGAAGGACGTTGCACGCACCCGATCAGGTACGTGCAACGACTTGCGCGAGTTTATTTCAGCTCGCTGGAGGACTTGCCCAGCAGGTGACGGGCCACGATCAGTTGCTGGATCTGCTGGGTGCCTTCGAAGATATCGATAATCTTCGAATCCCGTGCCAGTTTTTCCAGCAGCCACTGTTCGCTGTAACCCAGCACGCCGCAAATCTCCACGCATTTCAGCGTGATATCATTACCCACACGCCCAGCCTTGGCTTTGCACATGGACGCTTCCTTCGAGTTCGGCTGCTTGTTATCGGCCATCCACGCGGCTTTCAGTGTCAGCAGACGGGCTCCTTCCAGGTTGGCTTCCATGCGGTAGATTTCCGCTTCCAGCGCAGTGCTGTTGTACAGCGACTTGCTGTAGTCGGCTTGCACGCCTTCCTTCTCCAGCAGCTCACGGGTGATCTCCAGCGCGCCGCGCGCCACACCCAGCGCCATCGCCGCCACCATCGGACGGGTGTTGTCGAAAGTCTGCATCACGCCGCCGAATGCTTTCTTGCGCGCTTCGGCATCCGCCGCGATTTCGGGGGAACCCAGGATGTTGGTCTTGGGAATGCGGCAGTCGCTGAAACGGATGGCAGCGGTGTCCGACACACGCAGGCCCATCTTGTCCTCGCAGCGCACCACTTCCATGCCGGGAGTGCCTTTTTCCACCACGAAGGATTTGATGGCGGCCTTGCCCAGGGATTTGTCCAGCGTGGCCCACACGACCACCGCGTCGCCACGATCGCCGGCAGTGGCAAAGATTTTCTCGCCGTTGATGACCCACTCATCGCCATCCAGACGCGCGGTGGTCTGCACAGCGGCAGAGTCGGAACCGCAACCCGGCTCGGTGATCGCCATCGCGCAGTACAGCTTGCCGAACTTGGCTTTCTGCTCCGGCGTGCCCACCGCATCGATCGCCGCGTTGCCCAGACCCACGCCCGGCAGCGACAGCATCAGGCCGCAGCAGCCCCACGCCATTTCGGTGGTCGCCATAATGCCCATCAGGTTGGCGCCGTTCTTCACGCCTTCCGACTTGCCTTCACCCTTGTCGCCCTTGCCAGCGCCGGCCTGACCACCCATCGCCTTCATCATCTGGCTGATGGGAATCAGTTCTTCCGGCGTCGGGCAATGTTCGATCTTGTCGTATTTGCGGGCGATGGGACGGAACGCGCCTTTCGCCAGTTGATGCGCCATCTGTTGTGCAGTCAGCAGTTTTTGCGGTAATTCGAGATTGATCATGTTCGTTCTCCGTTATTCGATTCGACCGGATAATTCACTGCACGCTTAAACAGCGGCCACGCCCAGCAGGATGCCCACAGAGCGCAGGTTGCGATACCACATTTCCACCGGATGCTCGCGGGTAAAGCCGTGGCCACCCAGCAGCTGCACGCCGTTGGTACCGATTTCCATGCTGCGCTCGGCGCACAGCACACGGCACAAAAATGCCTGCTGGTGGAAATCCAGACCCTGCTCGGCACGCGACGCAGCGCGATACACCATCAACCGCATGGCATCCAGTTCGATCGCCATGTTGGCCACCATGAACGCAACGGACTGGCGGTGCGAAATCGGCTCACCAAAAGCGACGCGATCGTTCACATAGGGAATCACATAATCCAGCACTGCCTGACCGCAACCGACCGCCGTGGCACACAGGCCGAGAATCGACAGATCCACCAGACGCTGCAGGTTGAACGGCTTGTCGCCGCCCAGACGGTTCTGCTCTGCCACAGCCACATTTTGCAGGGTCACACGCTGCAGGCTCAG
Source organism: uncultured Moraxellaceae bacterium (assembly GCA_964491665.1). Classification (GTDB taxonomy): domain Bacteria; phylum Pseudomonadota; class Gammaproteobacteria; order Pseudomonadales; family Ketobacteraceae; genus Ch67. The sequence continues at coordinate 14,736 of CAZBII010000089.1, read as the reverse complement.
CGGACGCAAACCCATGTAATCTTCTTTCTGGAAGCTCACACCGGCCGCGCCCTGCTCCACTACAAAGGCGGCCGGCGCGTTCTCACTTTCCACTTTCGCGATCACCAGAATGAAGCGCGCGGTGTCCGCCAGTGCCACCATGGACTTTTCGCCGTTCAGCACATAGCGACCGTTTTCCTTGCGGGCGGTGGTGTGCAGATCGGTGGCTTCAAAGGTGGCGCGCGGCTCCATCAGGGCGATGGTGGCGGGTACGAATTTTTCGTCTGCCAGTGGCGTGAGGAAACGTTCCTGCTGATCTTCCGTGCCGCTGTCGAGCACGGTGTTGATGAAGCCGAGCGGGGTCAGTGCACCGATGGCCAGTGACATGTCGCCGTAGCCCAGATCTTCAGCGGCCAGCACGTTGGAGATAGGTGCGCGACCAGCGCCGGCACCGCCCAGTGCTTCGGGAATCGCCAGCAGGCTCAGGCCCAGGGCAGCGGTCTGGTCATAGAAACCGGCGGGGGCAGCACCCGCCTCATCGGCCGCACGGGCAACGGTGCGGATTTCCGCTTCGGCAAAACGCCGCATGGATTCGCGCGTGATGCGCTGCTCTTCAGTCAACGAAAGGTCAAACAGGTGTTCAGTGGAATTGGCCATTCAGTGTTCCTCTTGTCCCGATTAAACGCTTGTTTCAATCGTTGCACAGGGGAATTCAACGGCGCAATAACGGAAATGCCCGAATTGATTGACCAAAATGCTCAGTAACGATTGGCCAGATCGGTCAGCAGGCGGTCCCACTTTTTCCAGCCGGGCATGGCCTGGGTCATCAGATGGTAGAAACGGGAGGAATGATTGAACTCCAGCAGATGACAGAGTTCGTGGACGATGACGGCGTCGACACACTCCAGCGGATACTTGAACAGCGCGGTGTTGAGGGTGATCTTGCCGCTGCGGCGACAGGAACCCCAGCGCCGCTTCATCACCCGCACCTCCACCCAGGACGGCGGCAGATTCATCCACTGCAGCTGCTGGCGCCAGAAGGCGTGACGCTCCTCAAACAGGCTCAGGGCCTCCTGGCGGAACCAGCCATTGATGCGGTTTTCGATGCGGCTGGCAGGCTCGTGTGCGGCACCGGGCAGCAGGATGTCGGGCTGCTGCGATTCATCATGGTGGAAAGTCTGCTGCTCCCCCAGTACGAAATGGCGGGAGCCCCAGTGAAACTGCGGCTGGTGCCGGGCCGGACGGGCGGAAAACTCCTCGACCTTGCGCCGGATCCAGTCCTGCTTTTCCGCGACGAAACGCTCGGCTTCCGCACGGCTCACAAAATGTGGCACGCGCACTTCCACCCCGCGCTCGGCACTCACCACGATGGCGATGGTCTTGCGACGGCAATAGGTCAGCCGGTATTCGATAACGTCTTTGTTCATAAAACGATCAATTCATTTCCACAGCAGAATCCGCGCATTGCTCAATATTTGAGCAATGCAAAGCCGGAATGCCAAACTTTTGACAGGCCCCGTTTACAAAATTTTTTCGTCCGCTAAGTGCTTGATGTTGAATATCAGGCTTTTTATCAACGAGTTAGACGCATTTTACCAGGCAATCCGGCAACTACCCTGATAGGGAACATCGGGTGATTCGATGCTGTTCCCCGGCTTTAGTTGCAACCCAGATCATGGAGTCGGTTTGCCTTATGAAACCTGTTAGCCGCCTGTTTTTCCAGCATTTTCTGACAGCCACCATTTTGAGTGCCGGCAGCATCGGCAGCGCCTTCGCCCAGGCTCCCTTTGATGTACGCATCCAGTCTGGGATGGGCAACCAGACCGGCAACCTGCAGTGGAGCATCGCCGATGATCCAGCTGGCCGGACCGGTCCCAATGTGCTGTCGGAGCTGTCCTACCGCGACGTGCAGTTCAGCGTGTTTCATGCCGCCGGCGAAGTGCGCTTCAACCAGGGCCGCCTGCGCGACAGCCTGCTGTTTCTGGATTATCAGACCGGTCAGGCCAATGACGGCGAAGTGCAGGATTCCGATTACAACGGCAACAACCGTACCCAGGAATACAGCCGCAGCCTGTCGTCGGCGGAAGAGTCCAGCCTGAAAGGGTTCACCGTGGGCGCGGGCCACCGCTTCCAGATCAGCCAGCACAACGTCCTCACTCCGATGGCCGCCGTCACCCGCCAGCAGCAGGAACTGGTGATGACCCAGGGCCGCCAGATAGTGGACACCTTCAATCCATCCAATCTGGGAGCCTTCCGCGGCACACTCAACAGCAGCTATGCCACCGAGTGGACGGGCGGCTGGGCTGGCGTGCAGTGGTCGTTTGAAACCCGTGAGCACCAGCTGGCAGTTTCGGTGAAAAGTTTCTGGCTGGATTATTACGCTGCGGCGGACTGGAACCTGCGCAGTGATTTTGCCCATCCCAAGAGTTTTGAGCACAACGCCGCAGGCAGCGGCACTGGCGTTGACCTGTCGTACCAGTACCAGTTCTCGCCGAATTTCTCGCTGCGCATGAACTGGTTCCAGCAGAACTGGGAAACCGAAACGGGACAGGACACCGTGTTCTTCGCCAACGGCACCACCGGCGGCAGCCAGCTCAACGGCGTCAGCTGGGATGCCAGCGGCTTCAGCATGGGTCTGCAGCTGGCGATCTGAAATCTGCAATCGGCCCCATAAAAAGGCCGCTGGAGGACTTGTCTGACGTGTCCTCCAGCGGCCTTTGCATTATTTCACTCAATGATCGTGCTTGCTGCCGCCATGACACTGCGGCGAAGCAGGGGCCGCCGCCACATCCTGCCACTCGGCGCCGGTGTAGGTGTGAATCGCCAGCGCATGCACCGGACCCGCCACCTCTTCCGCCAGCGCCTTGTAGACCGCCTGATGCCGCGCCACCGAGCGCTTGCCGTCAAACGCGTCCGACACCACCACCACCTTGAAATGGGTTTCCGAACCCGGCGGCACACTGTGCATGAAACTTTCGTTGATGACTTCGAGATGGGCCGGCGCAAACGCCGACTGCAACTTCTGCTGGATGGTGGACTGGACGGACATGAAGCACCTGTACAACGCGATGAGGAAGTGCGCCTATCTTACGCCGGGCCGTCCGGGGGGCACAATTCCACTGGCGTGCTGCCGTTATACCGGCTGGAACTGCAGGCGCCCGGACAGCTGGCGCGGCAATTTGAACTCGCGGGCAAGAATGGGAGTTGCCAGATAGTGACCCTGGGCAAAGGTGCAGCCCATCTGCTCCAGCTGCAGCAACGTGGACTCGTCCTCAACCCCGTGCACCACCAGCTTGATGTGCTGCTCGCGGCACAGCGAGATCAGCATCTGCACCATCACGCGGCAATCGTACTCCTGCAGCTGCGAGACAAAGCGCTGGTCCAGCTTCACTTCCGTCACCGGCAGGCTGCTCAGATACGACGGATTGCTGTATGCCGCACCCAGTTCATCAATGGTCAGACCGATGCCCAGATTGCGGATGCGATTGAGCACTTCGCGGGTGATGCTCGGATCTTCAATGATGGCCGCTTCCTTGATCTCCAGCGACAGCCGCTGCGGCGGCAGATGATAGCGGGTCAACAGCAGGCTCACTTCATCCAGAAAGTGATCCTCCCGCAGGCATTTGGGCGACAGGTTCACCGACAGTTTCAGCGTGGTCTGCTGCACATTCACCGCCACCACAAAATAGCGCAGCGCCTTTTCGATGACGCGCAACGTCAGCTCCGCGACAAAGCCGCCGATTTCCGCCAGCTGGAATATTTCGGCCGGGCTGATCCGCTCGCCAGTCAGACTGTCCCAGCGCGTGAACACTTCCACGCCACACACTTCCTGCCGCTGCAGATTGTAAACCGGCTGAAAATACAGGCTGATCTGGTCTTCGTGGATGGCAGAGCGCAGATCGTTGATCAGCACGATATTGCGGGCATTGTACTGGTCGACACTGTCGAGATCGCATTCCTTTTCCAGATTCTTGCGCTTGTCAGCCTGCAGCGAGCGCTGCGCATGCTGCAGCAGATGTTCCGCATCATCGCCGTGTTCAAGCAGACGCGCCAGACCAAAGGAAATGCCCGGCTGCAATGCCAGCCCCTGATAGAAGAACGGCCGCGACATCGCCTGCTCCACTTCCTCGATGGCGTGATTGATGGTGATGTCCGACATGCCCCGCAGGATGAAACCGTAACTGCCGTCCTCCAGCACCGCCATTGGCACATAATCGGACGCGGTTTCGTTCAGCGGCAGCACGCCACTGACGCTGCGCAGGATCACGCTCAGACGTTTGGTGGCGCGGGTGAGCAATTCATTGCGGGCGGCATGACCGAGCTGCTCCTCGACACGATTGATGTGATGCAGGTCCATCATCACCACCACCACCGATTCACCTGACTGCGCCGAACGGCCGATGGCCTCCTGCAGCGCAACGCCCAGCGCCTGCCAGGCGGGAAATTCCTGCAGGGTGTCACGCAGCACCTTTTTCTGGATCTGCTCTTCGGAATATTTCAGTTCCAGCATGGTCTCCTGCTGGCGCTGCAGGGCCCTCTGCTTCTCGAACCGCTCGCGCTGGATCTGTTCGGCCAGCCCCAGTGACAGCGACAGCCCCAGAAAACACAGTGCCAGATCCTTGCCGCGCTGGGTGAAATCATTCACCGGCAACAGACCGGTATGACTGAGCTGGTAAATCACATAGCCAACAAAAAATACCGACCAGCCGGCAATGTAATAACGCGTCGCGCGGTCGGCCGCATGCATCGATGCCAGCACGGCCGGCACGGCAAACAGCAGCGAGCACAGAATGAAGCCGCCATAGGCCAGCCCCGAAGGTAATACTCCCGCCAGCGCCACCAGCAACAGCACCACACAAAAAACGCGGGTGAAGCGCAGCGAAAGATCGATCATGGGATAGAAACGCGCCGTGCTCAGATAACTGCGGGTGAACATCACGGCCAGCACCAGCGTCAGCAATTCCATGCAGAGTTCGAAGCGGGTGCCGAGCCAGTCCGGCAACAAATGAAAATAGCGGGTCAGAAATCCATCCCGCGCCAGAATGAGCACCAGCGTCGACTGCAGGAACAGGCTCAGTTGCAGATAAGCGCGCTCGTGCAGCGACATATAAATGAAAAGGTTGTACAGGGCCAGTGCCGCGATGGCTCCCAGCAGCAATCCCCACACGGTCAGCAGGCTGCGCTGGCTCAACACCCAGGCATCACGCTGCCAGACTTTGACTGGAATACTGAACATGCCATCGACCTGCATGCGCACATAAAAATGCAAAGCTGAATCGGAGGACAGCGCCAGAGGAAAAACGACAAACCGCTGATCAGGCAGGGCTGACACTGCCACCATGCCATCCCGCGTTTTCACGTAAAGCTGTGCATTGCGCACATGACTATTTTCCAGCAACAGCAGCCAGTTTCCCGCCGGCGAAGCATCATCAACCGAACGGCTGATGCTACCCCTGATCCAGAAGGTGTTGTCGCCGGGGGCGGTTGTAATGCCGCGATCATTCACCGGCACAAACGCCGGGATGTCAGCCTGCACATCGGCGATGGTCAGACGGCTGGCAGGATCGGACAGGACATCCAGATAACTTGAAATATCCAGTTCACTGGTAATGCGTGGATTCAACAGAATGCGGGGAGTGGAATCGGCCATCAGGATGCGGCTGGCCGCCTGGGACAGGGCAGGAAGCATCAGGCACTGCAACAGCAACAACAGGACGACAAGCGGCAGGCGTGCCTCCCTGATTTGTTCCGGCATTGAAAGGTTCCCCATGGTATTCATCCAGTAGCAATGGCGAATCCTCCCTATCGCCTGAATGCAAATCCTTTTCCCGGCTTAAAAAATAGCCGCTGATCAGGGAATTGTCTAACAACATTAGAGGCTTCCGGTTACAAATCAGCACCAAAGCACACTTTTTGTACAGCTGCGCATGAATTAGGATCAAAACATTGATTCGTAAAGTTTTTCGGTATAATGCCGATAATCTGGTTGAACAAGGCAACAAACAGCACGGGGGCGGACCATGTTACTGATGCCGCGCATTCACCGACGACCTATCGAACGGCTGAAATCCAACCGTTCCATCCGCGTTTATGAGTCTGAACGCATCCACCCTATCGAGAAAGAAGCCAGACCTACCTTCTCGGAACGCCGTCTGGTGCGGGAACGCAGGCGCCAGGATGTGCCCGTGCAGGAAGATCGCCGCCGCCAGGACCGTCGCAACGCCTACCAGAACCTGCGACCCGAGATTCGCACCCTGCTGCAGAATGCCGGCGACCGCAGCGCTGCCAGCGTCCGTCGTGGCGGCGTGTACATCGACGAGGATGTCTGATTTACGGCCCGGCTTTTCACGGCCAGCCTGAGTCGCCAGAGGACGGCGACACCCAGCCCGCCCCCAATGCCAGACCCGCCTGCACCCTACCCCTGCCGTGACCACCCTGCCCTGTAAATGTGTTGGTATTTGCCAGCCTGGATGAATAGAATTGTGCGGTCCTAAAATCAGGCTAACAGGAGATCCCACTCATGAAACAACCTGTCCGTGTAGTCGTCACCGGTGCAGCAGGCCAGATCAGCTATTCCCTTCTTTTCCGGATCGCCTCCGGACATTTGCTCGGCAATGATCAACCGGTCATCCTGCAGATGCTGGAAATCACTCCGGCTCTGGGCGCCCTGCAAGGCGTCGCCATGGAACTCGACGACTGCGCATTCCCGCTGCTGGCAGGCATGGTGGTCACCGATGATCCGAAAGTGGCATTCAAGGATGCCGACTACGCCCTGCTGGTAGGTGCCCGTCCCCGCGGCCCTGGCATGGAGCGCAAGGATCTGCTGGAAGCCAACGCCGCCATCTTCTCCGTACAGGGCAAGGCCATCAACGAAGTGGCCAAGCGCAGCATCAAGGTTCTGGTAGTCGGCAACCCGGCCAACACCAATGCCCTGATCGCCCAGCGCAACGCGCCGGACATCAACCCGCGCCAGTTCACCGCCATGACCCGTCTGGACCACAACCGCGCTCTGAGCCAGCTGGCCCAGAAAACCGGCACCAGCATCAACGACATCACCAAGGTCACCATCTGGGGCAACCACTCCTCTACCCAGTACCCGGACATCTCCAAGGCGCTGATCAAGGGCGAGAAAGCCGAGCCCAAGGTTGACCAGGCCTGGTACCGCGACACCTACATCCCGGTAGTGCAACAGCGTGGCGCAGCCATCATCAAGGCCCGCGGCGCTTCCTCTGCCGCTTCTGCTGCCAACGCCGCCCTGAACCACATGCGTGACTGGGCGCTGGGCACTCCGGCCAACGACTGGGTGAGCATGGGCGTGTACAGCGACGGTTCCTACGGCATCGACAAGGGCCTGATCTACTCCTTCCCCTGCGTCTGCAAGAACGGCGACTGGGAAATCGTACAAGGTCTGGACATCAGCGATTTCAGCCGTGAAAAAATGAAGGTTACCGAGAAGGAACTGCAGGAGGAGCGCGACGCCGTTGCGCGCCTGCTGCCGTCCTGATCACAGCCTGACGCCAGCAACTCTGGCGCTGAAAACAGAAAACCCCGCCTGTGCGGGGTTTTTTTATGCTTGCGATTTCCGATGGCAGAGAATCAGCCGGGCATCTTCAGCGCCTGATTGGCCACGAGGATGCCGTTGTTGTCGGCATAGACGAATTCACCAGGATGGAAGGTGACACCGCCAAAAGTGACCGGAATGTTCAGATCACCACGACCCTGCCGGTTGCTCTTGACGGGAATGGTGCGCAGCGCCTGCACGCCCAGATCCATCTTGCGAATGTCATCCACGTCGCGGATGCAGCCGTAAATGATGATGCCGGCCCAGCCGTTCTTCACCGCCACCGCCGCCAGCATGTCGCCCAGCAGCGCACAGCGCAGCGAGCCGCCACCGTCCACCACCATCACGCGTCCATTGCCGGGATTGCCGACGTGCTCTTTCACCAGCGAGTTGTCTTCGTGGCATTTGATCGTCAGGATCTCGCCGCCGAATGCGCTTCTACCGCCGTAATTGGTAAAAATGGGGTCTACCACGCGGGTGATGTCGGGGTAAGCGTCACTGAGGTCGCAGGTGATGATGTGCATGGCAAATGTCCTCGGTATCGAATGAAAAAGTAATTCAGCGGCCCTGGGCCAGCTTGACGATCCTGTCGTAGGAATAGATGCTCACTTTCGGCCCCGGCGGAATCACTTCCCCCAGCTGCAGGCATTCATTCACCATCGCCTGCGCCACGGTCTTGCCCTGAATGGCGTGATAGTGCCGCAATGGGCCGCGCATGAACGGATCTACCAGCGGCGTGATCTTGCTGTAGATTTTTTCCCCCAGGCGGAATTCCTCGCGCTCGCCCAGCAGCATCGACGGCCGGTAAATGGAAAGCTGGTTGTATTCCAGGTCGCGCAGATGCTGCTCCAGCTCGCCTTTCACCCGCGAGTAGAAAAACGGCGACGTTACGGATGAACCGATGGCCGACACCAGCAGGAAAGCTTTGGCGCGGTGGGCACGACCCAGTTCGGCGGCATCGCGGCAGTACTGGTAATCGACCTTGCGGAATTTTTCTTTGGAACCGGCCTGTTTGATGGTGGTGCCGAGGCAGCAGAGGATGGTGGTGACATCGAACAGTTCGGGATATTCATCGAGGCGATCGAAATCGATGAGAACATTGCGCAGCTTGGAACTGTTGTTGAGTGCGGTTGCCGGCAGTGTGCGGCGGGTGGGCGCAATCACCTGCGAAATCTGGCTGGCTGACAGCAGCCCTTCCAGCGCATGATGACCGATGAGGCCAGTGGCTCCCAGTAACAACACCTTCATGTGATGATCTCCCGCGCGAATGCAATCAAACGTTTTGCCAGTCGCAGGTATTCTACTGGCTCCGGCAGCAAAAATAACCTGCCAACAATCAGGCCCGGTGCAGCTGGCCTGATTCCGTACCGGCTCCCAGTTCCGGATCGCCGGAACCAGCTCCCAGCCAGTGCCGCAATTTGGCGCTCAGTTCATCCAGGTTGACGGGCTTGGACAGGTAGTCATCCATGCCGGAGGACAGACAGCGCTGCTGCTCGCCTTCCACCACGCTGGCCGTCATCGCCACGATCGGGACATGGCCACCGTGTTCCTTTTCCTTGTCCCGCCACAGGCGTGTGGCTTCGTAGCCATCCAGCACCGGCATCAGGCAGTCCATCAGAATCAGATCGAACGGCTTTTCTTCCAGCACACCCAGCGCTTCCTTGCCATTGGCAACGGACGTGACGATGTACCCCAGCTTGGTGAGCATGCCGCGCGCCACCATCTGGTTGACGGCATTATCTTCCACCAGCAGGATGCGACGTCCTTCGCTGCGGGACACCAGCGCCGCGTCGATTTTTTCCACCGCCTCGCCTTCACTCGCCTCCAGATGAAAGCTCTGGGTAAGCGCACGCAGCAGTTTTTCACGGGTGATGGGTTTGCTGAGCCATTCGATATCCAGCCCGGCATCAGCACTCATGCGCACCGCATCCGCGCGCTGGGCAAACGACGCCAGCACGATTAGATGGGTGTTGCGCAATTCCGCATGTGTACGTATAGCCCGCCCCAGTTCCAGCGACGTTTTTTGCTTGATGGGGAGATTGATGAAAACCAGATCGAAAGGCGCGTCGCCCCTATGTGCCGCCAGCAGTGTTTCCACCACATTGCACTGGGTGGAGGCCGACGTGACGTCCATCTGCCAGTCCGCCAGTTCCGCCAGCAGCGCCGAACGCAAGCCGCCCTCCACATCCACCAGCAACACGCGCCGGCGTGACAGCGCACGCAACGCCGGCGGCTTCTGCGCCTGCTGGGTGGACAGTTTCAGGCGCGCGGTAAACCAGAATGAGGCGCCCTGTTCCGGCTCACTGGAAAATCCGATCTCTCCCTGCATGCATTCCGCCAGCCCCTTGCTGATCGCCAGCCCCAGGCCGGTGCCCGCCTCGGCATAATCCTTGTGGGCGGAATTCTTGGAAAACGCGTCGAACAGACGGTCCTGCAGATCCGGATCGATGCCCTTGCCGTTGTCCGTCACCACCACCTTGAGTTGGCCATCCTTTTCCGACAGACGCTGCATGTGCACCGTGACCAGAATATCGGTGCCGGCGCTGTACTTGATGGCATTGGACACCAGATTGCTGATCAGCTGCGCCAGCCGGTCCTGATCACCCTTCACGCGCACCGGCAGATCGCTGTCGTAAACGCAGCTCAATTCAAGACCTTTCTCATGGGCGCGCGGCCCCAGCAGTTCCAGCGTCTGGTCAACACAGCGCTTGAGATTGAAAACCGATTCTTCCAGCTGCACCTGACCGGACGAAATGCGGGAAAAATCCAGGATGTCTTCGATCAGGCTCAGCAGACCTTCGCCGGAATGCACGGCAACTTTCTGCAATTCCCGCTGTTGCGGACTCAGATCGGTGTCGTCCAGCAGCGCGAGCATGCCCAGCACGTTATTCATCGGCGTGCGGATCTCGTGCGTGATATTGGCGAGAAATTCCGTCTTGATCTGGCTGGCGTTGTTGGCTTCATTCACGGCATGCGCAAGATCGCGGGCCTTGGTGTGCAGTTCATGGTGGGTAGCCACGTTGTCCCAGTGACGCGTGTACATCAGGCGCGACTGCCGCAGCAGCAACGCCCAGATGACAAACAGTCCTGCGGCAATGGTAATGCCATTGAGATCGATGATGATGGTGAATGCCAGAATCGCCGGCATCAGACAGAACAGCAGACGCACCAGGTTGCGCGAGTGATAGGGCGACCATTCCATGTTGTTGATCGCTGCGTATCCCACCAGATACAGCGCCACCAGAAACGCGTTGACAGTCAGCTCCTCCAGCACAATCACAGAGGCGGAGAAAAGTCCCATCAACAACGCCAGCGCCAGCTGCAGCACCGTGAAAACCTGGCGCCAGCGGGCGGGACCTGCGCCATACAACGCATCAAAGCGGAAGGAATAGTAGAAGCTCACAACTGACAGCAGCAGCAGAAACGCACCGAAGCCCTGCGCCAGCTGATGGTGGTGGGAATAGAACTGGCCGGCCAGGCAGACAAACAGAAACAGCAGAATGTTCGCCACCACCATGTACCGGCTCTGCAGCGCCAGATTGAGATCGATCTTGCGCAGGATCTTGCGGTCTTTCAGTAATTTCTCGTCGCGGCTCATGGGCGGGCGTAACCTGTTGGAGGGCGTGCCAGTACAAGTATAAGCGACCGGAGAGCAAACGCACGCCGCCAGTACAGCGGCATATGCCAGCCAGTGACAGGTTGAACAGTCTCAGTAGAAGTACACCAGCTCGAGCTGGATATAGTCGTCACTCTCCAGCAGGCTGAGTTTGCGATCAGCCCTGGTCAGCCGCTGCAACTGCTGCAGCGCGGGAACAAACCCGTCATTCTCGAAAATGATGCCCAGTCCTTCCTGGCGGATCAGATCCAGCAACCAGTCCACCACAAAGGCACGGTCGATCAGATCGTTTTCCACAAACGGCGAGTCCGCCAGATCGGCAAGGATTGCGGCGGTGGAATCATCCAGCTCCGGCTGGCCCCGGTCCATGATGAAGCGCGCCAGCAGCTTGATCTTGAAATCGCCCAGAATGCGGCGCTCCCCTTCCATCGACGCCAGTTTCTCCTGGGTTTCCGGGTCCCACAACACGCCCGCCAGCAGCGACGTATCAAATTCATCATTGAAGCTGAAACGGGTGCCCACACCCACGTCGCGCTCCATGAATCCCGGCGAAATGTCTTCGCGGGAATCCCACAGGTATTCGGTGATCAGCGTCATGTCCAGATCGGAATCGAACAGGCTGCTGAATGTGTATTCAACACCGGTCACCGTCGTCTGGTAGTCATCCAGGTCGCCGCGAATTGCCGCGCCCTCGAACTTGAATGCCCAGCCTTCATACAGATATTCCAGTTCCAGCCCCACCTGATCCATGTGGCTGTAATAGGGAATCAGCATCGGATTGCTGAAATCGAAATTGAAGGAAAATGCCGGCTCGCGGTCCACACCTGAAAACAGCGACAGCGCCATTTCCAGTTCATCGGTCACGGAGGTTTGCCAGCGGAACGCGAAATCCACATCCTCCGGACCGGTGTTGCTGCTGTAATCGGGATGATCGGTGTCCACCACCAGCGGCGTCCGCAGCCGGCCGTCACTGCCAGGAAACGTCCGCTCGCGAAAACCCAGCAGCCAGTAGAAATCGAAAATGCCCCAGTCATCGTGCACAACCGACAGATTCACCATCGGCTGACCAAGCTTTTCATCGTCGCCTTCCACCAGATCGGTCTGGTTGATCACGTCCACCACGTTGTTGAATTCGGTGCGCCCCCAGAACACGCGCGTCACGCCGGAACGCAATTCCCAACTGTCTCCGACATGCACCCACAGCAGCTCGCGAATATCAGCATGCGTGCGCTCGTCGTCCTGCTGGTCCAGGCGCAGGAACGGGACAAACGTCACGTTGTCGGCTTCGTCATTCCACTCAGTCGTGTATTCACCCTGAAACCGCAGCGAGGTTGCATGCTGGTTCTGTCCGAATTCGCCGGGATCGTCAAAATAGCGGTACTCGAAACCGGTTTCACCACTCCATTCGCCATCGTCGAACAACGGTTCGAGGAAGGCATGTGCCGGAGCGACGAACGCCAGCAGCGACAGGGCACAGAAGATTCTGATCGGGTGCATGTGGATGGTCGGTCTTTCCTGCAAGAGGCCAAGAAAAAGCCGCGCAGCAGAGTCAACGTTCGGGCTCCGGGGCGCGGCTGGATGCAATTGCCTTATTTGGCGCGCTGCAAGCTGTTCTTGTTGAAGTCAGCGTCGGTCAGTCCGGTCCTGAACTCCAGTTTGTTCTGCTTCAGCACCGTGCTGCGACCGGTCTGCAGGTTCACCATTTCCAGCTCGGAAGGACGCCAGAACTTGTCGAGGTACAGATTGAAACCCTTGGCGGTCAGCGTTTTCAGATGACTGTTCTTGCGATCATAGAAATCGGCCTTCAGGGTGCGGTAATGCTGCTTGTCGACCCAGCTGACAACCTTGGTATAACCGGAATTCTTGTCCTTGGGATAGCTTTCCACGACGAAGCAGTCCTGCCCGTCGAATGTTTCATCCTTGATGTACTTGTAGGTGTTGTCGTCCAGCGATGCACCGCCGATGTCCTCAAAGGAAAACTCGCTGCCCATGAAGGGCCCTGACTTCTTGCTGGAGGCAATCTTCTTGACCCGCTTCAGCGCCGGCAGATACAACCACTGGTCATCATCGCGATCCTCGTGCTGATAGGTCAGCAGCGACGTGCCCTTCTGGTCCTTGGGCGACTGGAACACCATCAGCATCTTGTCGGATTCGCCGTTGGTGCCTTCCAGCACCTGTACCTTGATCTCGCGCTCGCTGGTGTTTTCGCGCTTGTTTTTCAGGATCATCTGCATTTCACCCTGATTGTCACCAAAGCCGGTATTGCGCTTTTCCGCTTCGGCAAAAATGGCGTGTCCCTTCTCTTCCGGAGTTTCAGCGTGCACAGGCAACGCTGCCAGCGACAGCAATCCAGCCAGTAAGAACAACGGTGTACGTTTCAACTTCTTCATCATGATGATGCCAGTCCTTGTTGCATGTTGGAGGGAGGTGCAGAACCTGCGGGTCGTGTAGTGGTGCCGATAATAGCACTGCATCTTCCGCCCGCCTCCCCCCAAAGTACTATTTTGCCTGCTCTTTTCCCTTTCGGGGGAGGCGGGGAAACATCGGGTGCAGTGCGTGTTTTTTCCATAACAGTTATCGGTGCGGCAGCATCCCGGAAGCGCGGAACCCGCCTGGAATTTGTCGTGCAATCACAACCGGAGCTGTATTACCTTTACGTAAACGTAAACCTTCAGGTCTTTAAAAACCGGCCATCGCCGGTCCAGATTCCCTACATGAGTAAAAGTTACAGTATCACCGAGCTGTCCAGAGAGTTTGACATCACCACCCGCACTATCCGTTTCTACGAGGATGAAGGGTTGCTGTCACCGCGCCGCGAAGGCCAGAAACGGATCTACAGCCCGCGCGACCGGGTTCTGCTGAAACTCATCCTGCGCGGCAAGCGCCTGGGCTTTACGCTGGCGGAAAGCCGCAAGCTGTTCGAGATGTACGATCCCTCCAGCGGCAACAAGCAGCAGCTGGAAAGCATGCTGGCCATGCTGGACGACAAGGAAGCCCTGCTGGACCAGCAGCTGAATGACATCCAGGTGATGAAAATCGAATTACAAGAAGCGCGTGAACGCTGCCTGGCAGCGATGCACGGAACCCAACCGCCAAGCGCAGAAGAATAAGCGCCGAGGAGTAATCCATGAGCCTGCCCTTCCCTTCCCTGAATTTTGATCTGGGCGAAACCATCGACATGCTGCGTGACAGCGTGCACCAGTTTGCCCAACACGAAATCGCACCCCGTGCCGCCGCCATCGACCAGGCCAACAATTTTCCGATGGATCTGTGGCGCAAGTTTGGCGATCTGGGACTGCTGGGCGTCACCGTGGCGGAAGAATATGGCGGTTCCAACCTGGGCTATCTCGCCCATGTCATTGCGATGGAAGAAATCAGCCGCGCTTCTGCGGCGGTCGGACTGAGTTACGGCGCGCATTCCAACCTGTGCGTCAACCAGATTCACCGCAACGGCAATCCACAGCAGAAGGCCAAATATCTGCCCAAGCTGGTGAGCGGTGAACACGTCGGCGCACTGGCCATGAGTGAGCCCGGCGCCGGATCAGATGTGGTGAGCATGAAACTGGTCGCACGCAAGAAA
>CAZBII010000088.1:0-18820 GCA_964491665.1 uncultured Moraxellaceae bacterium | reverse complement strand
GTGCAGCAGGCGCTGCTCTACGTGCCGCTCGCGCTCTCCGCCGTCGCCGTGCTCGCGCTGGCCCTGCCGCGCCGGCCCTGGGCGCTGTCGCTCGCGCTGGGCGCGGCGCTGGGGTGGGGCTTCTCGGTGCACGTGGGGCAGGACGTGGCGCCACCTGTTCGATGCGCGGCTTCGCACCCACCAGTTTTTCCAGCGCGGCCCATTGGGATTTGGTTTTCTCGCGAACGCTGACGTCTTCCTCGTCCTCGATCACTTCCTCCACCTGATCGTTCAGCGTTTCGATTTCGGCGTTGTTGATATCGAGCTTGGCCAGACGGGATTCGTAATAGATCGGCACGGTGGCGCCATCCTCCACCGCATCCTGAATGTCATACACCGACACGTATTCGCCGAACACCGCGCGGGTGTCCTTGTCCTCTTCCGAAATGGGGGTGCCGGTAAAGCCGATGAAAGTGGCGTGGGGCAGGGCGTCGCGCAGATGCTTGGAAAAACCAAAGGTATATTCGCCAGTCTTGGCGTTGAACTTGGCCTTGTCACCATACTGGCTGCGGTGCGCCTCGTCGCTCACCACCACAATATTGTGGCGCTCGCTCAGCGCCGGGTGACGCAATTCCTCGCCCAGCAGCGCGAATTTCTGAATCGTGGTGAAGACAATGCCGCCGACCCTTTTCGAGCCCAGAATCTCGCGCAGTTCCTCGCGGCTGTTGGCCTGCACCGGCGTCTGCTTCAACACATCGGACGCGGTGCAGAAGGTGTTGTACAGCTGCCCGTCCAGATCGTTGCGATCGGTGACGATCACCAGCGTGGGATTGTCCATCTCCGGTTGCGACAGCAGTTTGCCGGCGTAACACAGCATCGAAATGGATTTGCCGGAACCCTGCGTATGCCACACGACACCCGCCTTGCCGGAGCCGGGCTTCACCCGGTCGGCATAATCCGGCACGGGGTAACGCAAATCATCGGGATTGCGCGCCGCAATCAGCGTGGCCCGCACCGCTTCGCGCACGGCATGAAACTGGTGATAACCGGCAATCTTCTTGATCAGGCTGTCGCCGTCGCTTTCAAACAGAATGAAGTGGTGCAGATAATCCAGAAACAGCTCCGGCTGGAAAAAACCTTTCACCAGTACTTCCAGCCGATACTGCAGCGCGGGTTTGTCACGTTCGTTGCGCAGCGTGCGCCAGGGCAGATAGCGCTCCTGATTGGCCGTGAGCGAACCCACGCGCGCCTCCAGCCCGTCGCTCACCACCAGCGCTTCGTTGAACACGAACAGGTCGGGAATTTCATCCTTGTAGGTTTGCAGTTGCTGATAGGCCGCCCAGATGTCGGCGGTTTCATCGATGGGATTTTTCAGCTCCAGCACCGCCAGCGGCAGCCCGTTCACATACACCACAATGTCGGGGCGGCGGTTGCCCTTGCTGCCTGTTACCGTCAGCTGATTCACCACCAGAAACTGATTGCGCTCCGGGCGCAGAAAATCGATCAGTTGCGCGTGGGAAACCCTGTCCTCGCCCTTGTCCTTGAACTCCACTTTCACGCCTTCCATCAGGTGACGGTGAAACTGGCGGTTGTTCTTGATCAGCACCGGGAACTCCGGCTGGGCAATCTGGCGGGCCACCTGCTCCAGCGCGGCGGCGGGGATTTGGGGATTCAGTATCTGTAGTTGGCGGATCAGCCGGTCGAACAGCACCACCTGGCGGTAATTCTGCCGCTCCGGCGCATCGCCATCGGGGGCAATGTCATAGCCGCAGGCATAGTCGTAGCCAATGGCCTTGAACCAGTCCAGGCAGAGTTGTTCCAGTTGGTCTTCGGTGATCAAGAAACAGCCTCCCTCAGTAACGATCCGAATCGCCTTGCAACTCTCAGGCTAGCTGCTTTAGGTGAAACTTCCATTAGCGATGAAATAGAAATAGCTATTTAAATCATTGCTTTATGTTTGACAGTTTTGCTTGCCGCTGGCTGGAATGAAATAGCAGTCAAGCTTGGTGCGCTACATGATTCATCAAATTGCCCCATCGATGCCCCGGTTTTATCAAACGATTGCCCAATTTAGTCAATCGATTGACCTATTTAACCCATCGATGGCCAAAATTAGTCCATCGATTCCCTGAATTACCCAATCGTTGGACAAAATTACGCCATCGATGGGCTAATTTGGTCAAGCGCTGGACCTATTTACTCATTCGTTTCACTTCCGGGGTCCATCGGATGAGTCCGCCACTCATACTAAGCACCCTGGTTGGCCGCCTGGGGGGCCAATCAATGCGGGATGAGACCGCTCAGGTCCACGGGCAGCAGCTGGCGATAATGCATCACGGTCAACACATCAATGTGCCCGCCATTGAGCCGATAAATGATCCTGTAAGGGCGTTTCAGGATTTCGCGAATGGAGTCTTGTTTGTATTCGGGAACTACCCGCCCGTAAAACGGCAGCTCGGCCAGTTTGCGGGATTCGACCAAAAGCCCGTAGATCACCTGCTTGGCAATTTCCGGGGCGTTTTCTGCGATGTGGGTTTCGATCACTTTCAGGCGGGTAATTGCGTGCTCGGTCCAGTGTACCTTCATTCCTTGAATCCAAATTCCTTCACAACATCCTCTACCGAGCGCGTGCGTCCTGCTTTGCTGTCGGCGAGACCCTGTTCGATTTCCTTTCGCACCACAAATTCATACAAAAGATCATCCCAAGTAATGTTATCGGGAAGCTGATCAATGAGGGCGTGCGCGGTCTGTTTGATGTTCTCTGTTTGCATGGCAATAACCTTGGGAACTATCGGATGGCCAAGCCTGAAGTATAGCTGCCCCGGGTCTGGGATGTCTGTATCCGCCGGAAGAGGGGTGCGTCTTGTTGCAGCCCCTTATGCTCCTGCTGTTTTGCTGCAAATCTGTCAGTTCTCGTTCAACCCAAACATCCGCGTGCCCAGCCGTTCCTTCCAGCGGTTCTCGCGGGCGATCACTTCGTCGGCGGACAGGGTGGAGGGGGCAATCTCGAGTACCGAGAATTCGAAGTGGCGCGGGTCGAGCTGCTTCAGCAGTTTGTTGCCGCCGTGGCCGGAGCGGGCATAGGCGGCCCAGCGCCCCAGAATGCCGCCGTCGCCATAGGCCGAGCCGACATACAGGCGTCCATCCTTCAGATGCCGGATCAGATAGATGCCGTTCACCGACGACAGCGCATGGACCCAGGTGATATTGGAATCGCGGGCGCTGATCAGCTTGCACAGATCGTCGTAGTGCAGCTGGATGGCGTCGTAGGAAATGAATTCGCCAATGGAATGCAGCGGTTTGATCTGCACCACTGGCTTGTCCTTGCGCTGCACCCATTGCAGGGTGGAGTGGCCCCAGTCAATCACCAGCCGCTCGCTCAGGTCGGCCATCACATCGAGGGGTTGCAGGTGATAAAACACCGAGCGCTCCAGCCAGCGCAGTGGCAGATCATGCCGGATCAGCATTTTGCGATGACGGTCGGTGAGTTCGTGATTTTGGGTGATGCCGTTGATCTGCCACAGGCCGAGGAACAGGGCGGTGGTGCCCTGTGTCGGCGCGAACAGCAGCAGCGTCTGCGCATCGCCGTATTTGTTTTCACTTTGCCAGGCGGTGTACTGGGTGAAGCGCTCCAGATCATTCTGGAACACGTCCAGCACGTCGATTTCCTTGTTGCCGTGACGCACCAGCCGCACGGTGGCGGGATCGATGTCGTAGTGTTGCAGCAGGGAGAACAGTGTGATCATGCGCTGGCTCCGGCGTCCGCAACCTCCGGCAGGTCGGCGACTGAGAGTTCGCCGGAGAGGAGTTTGGGGAGGAGGGTGTCGCGGAGTTGGGTCAGAGCTAGTATCTCGTTAAAGCGATTCTCTATCTCGGAAAACATTGGGGATACAAGGTTGTTGAAAGTTTTCTCAAGTGAGCCGTTGAATACGTGCTTAACACTTCCGATTTTAATAGGCGCAGTGTGCTTTACGGTTGATCCGGTTGCGCCGCCGACAATTTCATTGCGATAACGATCAGTGCAAAACAGGCAGTAGAAATAATAGTTAAGTAGGCTTCCATGCTTGGGTAAGACTTTTCCTAGTCGCTGGTTATGTAGAAAATTCTTCCCCGGAACACTCGGCACAAGTGCAGGATAGCCTAGGGTGTCCGCTTGCTTGCTGAGATCGGTCATTGTTATCAGCAAGTCATGTTTCGCAAGAATGTAGTCGGATGGGATAGGCCCGTCGTAGTGCTTCAGTTTGTCAAATTTGAAACCGCCACCGATTCGAAAATTTCCGGGAGTTAGCAAGACGTTATCAGTTTCAGAATCTGAAAAATGCTCGCCCTTGAATGCGAAGCCATGTTTTACCATCACATGCTTTTCTATTGGCGATACCTCCCACCCACTCGGAATCTCACCCAATTCCGACTCTTTCAGTGAGTCGGGGAAGAGGGCGGCGGTGGTGGCGAGTTGTTGCTGTTGTTCGGGGCTGAGGTGGTCGAGGGCGTCGTCGGCATAGGGGAGGCCGGCGAGGGCGCACATGGCGGCGCGCTCCGGGTCGTGGCCGTTTTCATTGGCCCAGATTTTGGCTTTGACCGGATCGAAATCGACAAACCAGGATTTGAAAATCGCCTGGGCGATTTGTTCGAGGGTTTGGTTGATTTGGCGGTTTAGTTCGATTTTGTCGTCGATGCTGCCTAGTATTTTTGTAATGCGGTTCTGAATCCTCAGTGGCGGAAGTTGGAATTCAAGTTTTCCAAGCTCCGACGTATAGAGGTTCTTTTGGACGCTACCAATTGAGAGGTTTTCTATGGTTTTTCTGCTGGTCAGCAATACATAGAAAATGAATCTACTGTCACATACATCGCGATTTACCTTGATGTTGATTACTGCGCGGTTACCACACATGTAGTCTTTCAATATGCCAATTCGACCAATGGTTCCTGATTTGCTAATTGCCAATGTGTCAGGCTCAAATAACAGTGCACTCTTGCCGGCGCTCCTGAATCCTTTTTCAGTGAGAGTCCGGCTTGTCTCGTGGACATAGCCATCGTTCAGATCAACTGCTCGCAACCATTTGATGGCTCCATCAAAGTAATCAGGCTCTAGTTGAGAAGGATTTACATACCCTTCCTGAAATGTGGCACATTGCGAGAGCGGAACTGTCGGCCAATCAGAACTCATACCCCAACCCCACCAAATTCTTCTTGATCTGCTCCTCCAGCTTCCGGCTCTCCGCAAACTGCTCCTTCAACTCCGCGGTCAGCCGCTCCATTTTCTCCGCAAACGCCTCACCATCATCCTCTTCTGCCGCCGCGCCCACATAACGGCCCGGTGTCAGCACGCAGTCGTGTTTCTGAATCTCATCCAGCGTCGCCGATTTGCAGAAGCCGGGCACATCTTCGTAACCCTCGCCCATCTGCCAGTTGTGAAACGTGTTGGCCACCTTGTCGATGTCGTCCTGGGTGAAGTCGCGTAGCACGCGGTCTTTCATGTAACCCAGATGGCGAGCATCAATAAACAGCACTTCGCCCTGGCGCGCACGCAGGTTGCGGTCGGCGGCATTCTTGCGCGCGGTTTTGGTTTTGGTGAGGAACCAGATGCACGCGGGAATTTGCGTGTTGGTGAACAGTTGCCCCGGCAGCGCCACCATGCATTCCACCAGATCATTTTCAATTAACGCTCTGCGAATGGCGCCTTCGTTATTGGTGTTGGAACTCATCGAGCCGTTGGCCAGCAGCAGGCCCAGGCTGCCGGTGTCTTTCAGGTGGTGCAGCATGTGTTGCAGCCACGCGTAGTTGGCGTTGCCGCTGGGCGGTTTGCCGTAGTGCCAGCGTTTGTCGTGTTCGTCCACGCCGGTGTCCCATTCCTTCATGTTGAAGGGCGGGTTGGCCATCACGAAATCGGCGCGCAGGTCGGGATGCTGGTCGTGGGTGAAGGTGTTGGCGGGTTCCTTGCCGAAGTTGAAGTCGATGCCGCGAATGGCCATGTTCATGGCGGCCAGTTGCCAGGTGGTGTGGTTGTATTCCTGGCCGTAGATGGACACGTCGCCCATGCGGCCCTGGTGTTCGCGGATGAAGTGTTCCGATTGCACGAAGAAGCCGCCCGATCCCATGGCAGGGTCGTACACGCGGCCCTTGAAGGGTTCGAGCATTTGCACGATCAGCGACACGATGGATTTGGGTGTGTAGAACTGGCCGCCTTTTTTGCCTTCCGCCAGCGCGAACTGGCCGAGGAAATATTCGTAGACGTGGCCGAGGATGTCCTTGGAATTCAGGCTGGCGTGCTTGAACGGCACGGTGGAGATCAGGTCGATGAGTTCGGCGAGTTTGGACTGGTCGATCTGCAACTGGGTGTAGCGTTTGTTGAGCACGCCCTTGAGTTTGGGGTTGTCGTGTTCAATCGCTTCCAGCGCGTTGTCGATCAGGTGGCCGACGGAGGTGATTTTTTTGCTTTTGCCGTCTTCGCCGGTGATGTCGAGTCCGCCGATGGCGGCCTTGTTTTTGTCCTGCAGGAATTGCCAGCGGGCTTCCTTTGGTACCCAGAACACGTTTTGCTCGGTGTAGTAGTCGCGCTGTTCCAGTTCGGCGGCGATTTCGGTTTGGTAGTCGTCGGCGCTGAAGTCGGCGGGGTCGAGAAAGTAGTCGTGGTCGGGGTTCTGGAACTGGGTGGTGAGTTCGTCGCGGCGGATGTCGAAGGCGTCGCTGACGTATTTCAGAAACACCAGGCCGAGCACGGCGTGCTTGTATTGTGCGGCGTCGAGAGTGGAGCGCAGTTTGTCGGCGCTCTGCCAGAGTTTTTTCTCAAGGCTGTTGAGGAATTGTTGTTGGTCGTTGGAGGTCATTTCAATTTTTCGTCAATGTGTTCAGCGATTTAGGAGACGTGAGACTGGTCAGTATACCAGCGTTCACCGGGAGCAAAGCCGGGTCTTTTGGTCGCTATGTCTTCTACAAATACTGTTTATATGTACAGCAATTTGGCTAGAAACTAATTGGATTCTGGCTAGAATGGTCTTTTCTTACAGACGGACGGCCTTGCTGGACTTACCATCATGGTAAATAATAAGAACGTTAGTGCGTTTCAGGGAGAGCCGCCGGCCGATGATCGAGCGGCTCATAAGATTCAGGGTGGTCCCCTTTACTCCCCAACGGACGTGCTGGCTATCCTGGAACACAATCCCCCTTCACTCTGGACGCGACGTTGTATTCGCGATGTTAGAAATCTTGGGCTTGATATCGAAGGTGTTCGGTCACTGCTGAGAGAAGCATTGATTCAAAATCGCTATCGAGATTCTGAGTGGTGCCAGAATTGCGCCGATGGACCTTGGGCAGCATGCGACAGTTATCTGCTCAGTAGATTGGAATGGAATGACAACGCCCACAAAGAATTGCTCTGCGAGTACTTCATTAAATTTGCCATTGCCCGGACTGGTCAGCTTATTCTGACGGTTTCGTGCCATACATCATCATAAAGGTGAGTCGCCGTGACAACGCAATCATTCGCAGCCTGTCCTGTTTGTGGAGAAGGGCATCTGCATTCCAAAATCGATAGCAATGAAGTTACTTACAAAGATGTTACTCGTGCTATTGCGCTTCATTATTCTGTCTGTGACGAGTGTGGTTCTGAGCAGGCGGGAGAGGATGAGGCAAGGCTTAACAAGCGTGAGATGATGTCTTTCCGCAAGCAGGTTGATGGGTTGCTTTCGGGCGCTGAAATTCGCGCCATTCGCAATCGGTTGCATATCAATCAGGCCGAGGCTGCCCGTATTTTTGGTGGTGGCCCTGTGGCTTTTTCCAAATATGAAAATGATGATGTGGCGCAGTCAGAGTCGATGGATAAATTACTGCGAGTCGCTGATGCTGTGCCCAGTGCGTTTTTTTGGCTGGCGCATCAGGCGGGCGAGGTTTTAGCCGCCGCTCGCGCACAACTGGAGCAATTCCAGCAGTGGCAGATGACATCCAGTGAGTTGATGATGCCTGCGCTTTTCGCTGAATCATTCCGTGCGTTCGAGCGCCACAGTGCGGTAGTGACGATGGGCAGTCCTGCAAATCATAATGACTATCTGTCGCAGGGAGTCGTAGGTTGAAACCATGAGCGCATCACACGAAGTGCAGTTGTCCCCAATTCAGTTGAAACATCTGATATTCACCAAAATTCGTGTTGAGTTGTCTGATGGTTTGGAAAAAACGTCCGAGCTTTGGGCGCCAAACTTCAATATGGATGGCGTACGGATTTTCAATGAAATCACGGTGGCAAAGCCTGAGGATCAGATGGGTGATCCCAAGAATTTCATGATCACCATGCGCCTGGCTATTTTGAATGAGGTGGAAGATTGTAAAAAGGCACCTTATACGATCGATTTGGTGGCGCAGGCTTGGTTGGAGACAACTTTGCAGAATGATCCGGCTCAGCGCGAGGATATTGTTCGCGTAAATGGGGCATCTCTTATTTTGGGCGCCATGCGCGAGTTGGTCGTTCAATTGACAGCCCGTTCCGGCTTTGGCCCTCTCATGCTGCCGACTTTGCGATTTATGCCATTGGCTGGAAGCCTGGAGTCAAAGTAGCTGGTTTGTGATGCAGAATCACTCCCCCAGATACGCCTGCCGCACCCGCGCATCCTGCAGCAGTTCTGCCGACGCGCCTTCCAGCGTAATCCGGCCGTTCTCCATCACATACGCGCGCTGGCTCAGTTGCAGCGCCAGCTGTGCGTTCTGTTCCACCAGCAGGATCGACACGCCGCTTTTGGCAATCGTGGCGACGGTGGCAAAGATCTGTTCCACCAGCAGCGGTGCCAGTCCCATCGAGGGTTCATCCAGCAGCAGCAGTTTCGGTTTGGTCATCACCGCGCGGCCAATCGCCACCATCTGCTGCTCGCCACCGGACAGTGTGCCGGCCAGTTGATCGCGGCGTTCCTGCAGGCGCGGGAACATCTCGAATACATGGGCGAGTTCCTGTTGCACCGCTGTGTGATCATTGCGGCGATAGGCGCCCATCTGCAGGTTTTCCAGCACGGTGAGCCGGCTGAAAATGCCCCGGCCTTCCGGCACCAGCGCCATGCCGTGAGCCACGCGATCATGGGCAGGAATTTTATTCAGCGTCTGCTGCTGGATTTTGATGTCGCCGCGTTTGGCCGGCAGCAATCCCGCCAGACAGTTCAGCGTGCTGCTTTTGCCTGCGCCATTCGCGCCGATCAGCGCCACCAGTTCGCCGGGCTCCACGCGAAACGACACACCCTGCACGGCGTTGATGTTGCCGTAACTCACCGCCAGATCGTTCACTTGCAGCATGCTCATGCGGCGCCGCTCCCCAGATAGGCAGTGATCACCGCAGGATCGTGGCGCACCTGTTCCGGCGTGCCCTGCGCAATGCACTGGCCGAAGTTGAGCACGCACAGCTGGTCGCAGATGCCCAGCACCAGTTTCACGTCGTGCTCGATCAGCAGCAGGGTGGTGCCGTCGTTGCGGATTTGCAGCAGCAGGTTTTTCAGGGTTTCGCGCTCGGTGGGATTCATGCCGGCGGCAGGTTCGTCCAGCGCCAGCAGTTGCGGTTCGGTGGCCAGGGCGCGGGCGATTTCCAGCCGGCGCTGGTCGCCGTAACTCAGTTCGCGCGCCACGCGGTTGGCCTGCGCACCAATGCCCACGTAATGCAGCAGACGCAACGCTTCGGCGCGGCAGGCGGCTTCTTCACGGCGCACGGCAGGCGGACGGAAAATCGCGCCGAACACGCCGGCTTGCAGATGCGTATGGCGCGCCACCATCACGTTCTCGATGGCTGTCATGTGGCCGAACAGGCGGATGTTCTGGAAGGTGCGGGCGATGCCGGCCTGCACGATCTGGTGTGGCTTGCGGCGCAGGATGGAATTGCCTTTGAACTGCAGCGTGCCACTGTCGGCCTGATACAGCCCGGTGATGACGTTGAACAGCGTGGTCTTGCCGGCGCCGTTCGGTCCGATCAGACCGTAAATGCTGTTGCGCGGAATGGTCAGGCTGACATCCTGCAGTGCTTTCAGGCCGCCGAATACCTTGCCGATTTTTTCTGCGTGCAGCAGGACGTCGCTCATGCTTCGTCCTCCAGTTCCTCGCGGCGGCGTGCGCTGGGCC
This sequence comes from uncultured Moraxellaceae bacterium, assembly GCA_964491665.1. Taxonomy (GTDB): domain Bacteria; phylum Pseudomonadota; class Gammaproteobacteria; order Pseudomonadales; family Ketobacteraceae; genus Ch67. Next base: position 8,758 of record CAZBII010000088.1, on the reverse strand, counting down.
AGAGTCCGGCGGGGCGGAACAGCATCACCAGCACCAGTGCCAGACCGAACAGCACCATGCGCAGATTTTCCGGATCGACCACGCTGCGGCCGAACAGCGAGCGCTGCAGCGGGTTGATTACTTCGCGCAGCACTTCCGGCGTGACGGTCAGCAGCACCGCGCCGAGAATCACGCCGGGAATGTGGCCCATGCCGCCCAGCACCACCATGCACAGCACCATCACCGACTCCATCAGGGTGAAACTTTCCGGACTGACGAAGCCCTGGAAGCCGGCGAACAGGCCGCCGGCCACGCCACCAAAACTGGCGCCCAGCGCGAACGCCAGCAGCTTCACGTTGCGGGTGTTGATGCCCATCGCCTGCGCGGCAATGTCGTCCTCGCGGATGGCAACCCAGGCGCGGCCCAGGCGCGAATTTTCCAGTCGCAGGCAGACGAACACCACCAGCAGCATGCAGACGAGAAACAGATAGTAGTACGCGTACGCCGACGGGAAATGCTGGCCGAACAGCGTCACGCCCTTGTTGAGTCCGTAATTGCCGACGCTCACCGGATCGATGCCGCTGATGCCCTGCGGGCCGTTGGTGATGTTCACCGGGCGGTCGAGGTTGTTCATGAACAGGCGCACGATTTCGCCGAAGCCGAGCGTCACCACCGCGAGATAGTCGCCGCGCAGTTTCAGGGTGGGTGCGCCCAGCAAGGCGCCCGCGCCACAGGCGACCAGCGCGCCGATCGGCAGGATGATCCAGGCGGAAACGTGATAATCAAAATGCGCGGACGCCAGCAGGGCATACAGATACGCACCCACGGCATAGAACGCGATGTAGCCCAGATCGAGCAGGCCGGCAAAACCCACCACAATGTTCAGCCCCAGCGCCAGCATGATGTAGAGCAGGGCGAAATCCAGAATGCGCACCCAGGCGTTGCCGCCCACCTGGCCGACGATGAAGGGGGCAATCAGCAGTGCGAGTGCCAGCAGGGCATAACCGGCCCAGACTTTGGCGGGAAGTGTTTTGCTCATGCCCGTTCCGCCACCCGTTCACCCATCAGTCCGGACGGACGGAACACCAGCACCAGGATCAGCACCAGAAACGCAAACACGTCCTGATACTGGCTGCCGAGGAAACCGCCGGTGAGATCGCCGATATAGCCGGCACCGAAACTTTCGATCAGCCCCAGCAGCAGGCCGCCGATCATGGCGCCCGCCAGATTGCCAATGCCACCGAGCACCGCCGCGGCAAACGCTTTCAGTCCCAGCATGAAACCCATGGTGGCGTGCGCCTGGCCGTAATTCGCCGCCACCATCACGCCGGCAATGCAGCCCAGCGCCGATCCCAGCACAAAGGTCAGCGAGATGATGCCGTCCACGTTCACGCCCATCAGGCGCGCGGCGTTCGGATTCTGCGCTACGGCGCGCATCGCTCGGCCTTTGCGCGTGCGCCCGATCAGCAGCCACAGGCCGGCCATGATCGCCACCGCCAGCACCACGATCACCACCTGCAGCGGCGTGATCGCAGCGCCGAAGATCTGCCAGGGCGTGCCGTCCAGAATGGGGGGGAAGGGCGCGTAATTGCGGCCCCAGATGATCATGGCGAGATTCTGCAGAATGATGGACAGGCCGATGGCGGTGATCAGCGGCGACAGACGCGGTGCATTGCGCAACGGACGATAGGCCACCCGTTCCAGCGTGAAACCCAGCAGCGCACACAGCGGCAGCGCGGCGGTGATCGCCAGTGCCACCAGTGCGGCGGCGGGCAGGCCGGTGTGCATTTCCACCAGCGCCCGCAGCAGCGTGATCGTCACCATCGCGCCGATCATCACCACTTCGCCGTGGGCGAAATTGATCAGCCCCAGAATGCCGTACACCATGGTGTAGCCCAGCGCGATCAACGCATAGATGCTGCCCAGAATGATGCCGTTGAAAAGCTGCTGAACAAAAATATCCACGTGGCCTGCTACCTGAACCTGTCCGTCGTCAGTGAATGGTGGCGAGCTGTTTCCACTGGCCGTTTTCAATGCGGTACAGGGTGATGGCACCTCCCACCAGATCGCCCTTGTCGTCGAAGCGGATCTGCGCGGTGACGCCGTCATGCTGGGTCGCCGCCAGTGCCGGCAGATAGGCGCCCGGTTCGATGGAATCCGCTTTCTTCATCGCGGCAGCCATCACCATCACGGCGTCGTAGCAGTAGGGCGCGTACAGCTGGATGGTGCCGTATTTGCCTTCAAACTTCTGACGGAACTCCGCGCCGTGGGGCATGGATTCCAGCGGCACGCCCGGCAGTGACGCGGTGACGCCTTCCGCAGCTTCGCCGGCCAGTGCCATGAATTCCGCCGTGTGCACACCGTCGCCGCCCAGGAAGGGCACGCTCAGGCCCAGGGTGCGCATCTGTTTCACCATCGGTGCGCCCTGCGCGTCCATGCCGCCGAAGAACAGCAGGTCGGGATTCAGGCCCTTGATCTTGGTGAGGATGGCGGTGAAATCGGTGGATTTGTCGGTGGTGAACTCGCGGCCCACGATGACCGCGCCGGCGGCAATGGCGGCCTTCTCGAATTCATCCGCCAGACCCTGACCATAGGCGGTGCGGTCGTCGATGATGGCGATGTTCTTCGCCTGCATCTCGCCCACCGCGAACTTGCCCAGCACGCTGCCCTGCTGGGCGTCGTTGGCCATCACGCGAAACGCGTTCCTGAAGCCTTGCTGGGTGTATTTGACGTTGGTGGCGGAGGGGGAGATCTGGGGAATGCCGGCGTCGGCGTAAATGCGGGAGGAGGGAATGGTGGTGCCGGAGTTGAGGTGGCCGATGATGGCGTTCACCTTCTCGTCGACAAATTTCTGCGCGACGGTGGTGGCAATGCGCGGGTCGGCCTGATCGTCTTCCGATAGCAGCTCGAAGTGCACCGGCTTGCCGGCAATCTGCAGCGGATTGGCATTCAGTTCGTCAATCGCCAGCCGCACGCCGTTTTCGTTGTCCTTGCCCAGGTGCGCCTGCGGGCCGGTCATCGGCGCCGCGTGCCCCACTTTCACCACCCACTGATCAGCAGACGCTGTCGGGCCCTTGTCATCGCCGCAGCCATGCAGCGCCAGCGCCAGCGCGATCAATCCGGGAAAAAGCCGTGAATTCTTCATGGAAAGTCCTTTCTTGTGATGAGTCTCGACAATGATGAAGCTGCGACAGTGTTGCGGCGGGAATAACCCAGCAGGATTCGGGCCATTCTAGTGAGAGGCGGCATTCAGGTCGAGGGCTTTGGTGGCGCGGAACCGCAACGGAATGTGTGGAGCGCGGAAGCCGTGCCGGTGCGCGGACAGAGCCGGACCGGCACGGAAATCGGTTCAGATCAGCAGGCCCGGCCAGATGCCGATGAGCAGGGTCAGCAGCGACAGCGTCACGATCAGGGTGCCGTTGAGGCCGGGCACCTGCACGGCCGGCAGCGTCGCGGCGCCATCGCGCTGGAACAGCACGGAAATGGCGCGCAGGTAGTAATAGATACCGATGGCGCTGCCCGCCACGATCAACAGCAGCAGTGTCCACTGGCCGGAGGCCACACCGCCGGCGAACAGGGCGAACTTGCCGATGAAGCCGGCGGTGAGCGGAATGCCCGCCATCGACAGCAGGCTGAGCGCCAGCGCCACGGCCAGCAGCGGGTTGCGCAGGAACAGACCGCGCAGGGCCGCGAACTGGTCGCCGTTGTCGTCATTCTGGATGCTGGTCAGGCTGGACAGCACTGCAAAGGCGCTCAGCGAGGCGATCACATAGGTCACCAGATAGACCCAGACCGGACGGCTGCCGTGATCGGCCACCAGGGTGAGTGCAATCATCAGATAACCGAAGTGGGCAATGGAGGAGTAGGCCAGCAGGCGTTTCAGAGAGGTCTGGCTGATGGCCAGCAGGTTGCCCACCAGAATCGAGGCGCCGGCAATCAGCGCCAGCAGCATGGCGAATTCCGCGTTCTTCCACACGGGCAGCACTTCAAACAGGCGCACCAGGGTGGCAATCACTGCCACCTTGCTGGCGGTGGCCAGAAACGCGGTCACCGGCATCGGCGCGCCCTGGTACACGTCCGGGGTCCAGGTGTGGAACGGTACCCAGGACAGCTTGAAGCCCAGGCCGATCAGAATCATGGTGCAACCCAGAACCACCAGCGGCGAGGCAGGGTTCAGTTCCATCCAGTTCAGCAGCAGCAGGCTGCCCGCTTCCGCATACACCAGCGCCATGCCGAACAGCAGGAAGGCGGACGCCGCCGCCGACAGCACCAGGTACTTGATGCCCGCTTCCAGCGAGCGCTTGTTCTTCAGGGCGAACGCGGCCAGACCATAGAGCGGCACCGACATCAGTTCCAGGCCAATGAACAGGGAGGCCATGTGGCTGCTGGCCGCCATCACCATGCCGCCGGTGGCCGCCACCAGCAACAGCAGGTACCACTCCTCGCGGAAGCTGGGGGCGCGCTTGATGTAATCGAAGGAAATCGCGAGGCACACCAGCACGCTCAGCAGGATCATGCTCCAGTAGAACTGGGTGCCGTGATCGATCACCAGCAGCTCGGTGACGGCGGCAGGGAGCTGCCCGGCAGGGGCGATGGTAAAGAACAGTGCGGCCAGGGTGGCGGCCAGACCCAGCAGCAGCGTCAGTGCATGGGAGCGCACGAAGGCGATGATGAGCATCAGCAAAACGGCGGTGCCGCTCATCACCAGAACGGGTACAAGTGGGGCCAGACTGGCAAGGGTAAGCGTCGTCATATTCAACCGTTATTCACCGAGTGTGGAGGTCGCGGCCGCAGCATCAGCCATGATTTGCTGGATACCGGCGATGGTGCCGGCGGAAGTGTCCAGCAGCGGTTGCGGGTACAGGCCGATGAACAGCAGGCCCGCCATCAGTACCAGCAGCACCAGTTTTTCACGCAGCACCGGCGCCGGCAGGGCACCTTCGGCGCTGACCGGTCCGAACAGCGTGCGGTGCACCAGCGCCAGGGCGAACACCGCCGCCAGCACCATGCCCAGGGTGGACACCGTGGTCAGTACCGGTGCCACCTTGAACGCGCCCAGCAGCACCATGAATTCGCCGACGAAGTTGCCCAGGCCCGGCAGGCCCAGGGTGGCGGCGGCGAAGAACAGCACGATCGGCGGCAGCAGCGGCAGGCGGGTCCACAGACCACCCATCGCGCGGGTGTCGAACGTGCCCATGCGCTCATACAGCTGGCCGCACAGCACGAACAGGGCGGCGGTAGACAGCGCGCCGGCCACCATCAGCACCACCACACCCTGCAGCGCCACCGCGTTGAAGGCGTAGATGCCGATCAGGATGAAGCCCATGTGGGAAACCGAGGTGTAGGCCACCAGCCGCTTCAGATGGGTCTGGCCGAACGCCAGCACGCCGCCGTAGATCACACTGATCACGCCCAGCAGCATGGCGATTTCCGCAAAATCCCGCGAGGCTTCCGGGAACAGCGGCAGGCAGAAACGCAGGATGCCGTAGGCCGAGGTTTTCAGCAGCAGGCCGGTGATGTCCACGCTGGCGCCGGTCGGCGCGTGCATGTGGGCGTCGGCCAGCCAGCCGTGGAAAGGCACCGCCGGCAGTTTCACCGCGAAGGCGATGAAGAAGCCCAGCATCAGGAAGAAGGCCACGGTGGGATTCAGTTGCGCGCCCTTCAGCACTTCATAATCGAACGATACGGTGCGGCTCACCTGGAAGTTGGCAAAGGCCAGCGCCACGATCGCCAGCAGCATCAGCAGGCCGCTGGCCTGACCATAGATGAAGAACTTGGTGCCGGCGTGAATGCGGCCGCGACCGTTTTCCGCGTCATGGCCCCACAGGGTGATCAGGAAGTACATCGGCACCAGCATGATTTCCCAGCTGATGAAGAACAGGAACAGGTCCACTGCCAGAAACACGCTGATCACGCCCGCCAGCATCAGGGACAGGTGCAGGTGGAACAGGCCAACGCTGGTCTGCACTTCCTTCCACGATGCCAGTACCGCCACCGCGCCCAGCAGTGCCGCCAGCAGCACCATCAGGGCAGACAGGCCATCCAGCGCCAGATGGAAGCTGATGCCCCAGCCGGGAATCCAGTTGGCCTGGTACTCGCTCCACCAGCCGGTTTGCGGCGATGCCGGCCAGAGCGTCGCCAGCAGTCCCGCCACGGCCGCCATGCCCGCCAGGGCAATCCAGCGGGGTGCATGCGCATGAATACGCCCGCCCAGCCAGGACAGCACACCAGCCAGCAGGGGGATGAAAATGAGCCAGGGTAAAATCGTATTGGGCATGTCGGTGTCGTTGTCGGGTTAAAGGGCAATCATGACCAGCAGCGTCAGCAGCGCGCCGATGGCAATCGAGGTGGCATACCAGCGCAACTGGCCGTTTTCCGCTGCGCTTGCCACCAGATTCACCGCACGGGCCAGGCCGGCTACCAGATAGGTCAGGCGATCCAGCAGGTCGGAGGCGAACACCCGCGACAGCCACAGGAACGGCCTGGTAAACAGTGCGTCGTACAGGTGGTCGAAGCCCCACGCCTGATACCAGAGTGCGTTCAGCGCGCGGCCGGCGGGGTTTTCCGCCAGCACCTTCACCAGACGGCGCTCACCGGCAAACAGTAGGAACGCGAGGATCAGGCCGCCCACGGCGATCGCTTCGGAATAGATTTCGATCCAGTGCTTCATGTCGCTGGCGACACTGCCGGCGCTGGCGGGCAACACACCCTGCAGCGGCGGATGGATCAGGGCACCCAAACCGGTGGACAGCACCAGCAGCACCACCAGCGGCAGGCCATAGGCAATGCCGTGACCGCCGTGGGCCTGGATCTGGGCCGGGCCGTGGAAGGTCACGAAAATCAGGCGCAGGGTGTACAGCGACGTCATGAACGCGCCGATCCAGCCGCACAGCAGCAGCCATTCGTGGTGGCTGGCATAGGATTCCCACAGGATCTCGTCCTTGCTGTAGAAGCCGACGGTGACGAACGGCAGGGCCGCCAGCGCCGCGCCGCCCACCAGGAAGCAGGCGTACACGAACGGAATCTGTTTCCACAGGCCGCCCATCTTGAAGATGTTCTGCTCGTGGTGGCAGGCCAGGATCACCGCGCCGGACGACAGGAACAGCAGGGCCTTGAAGAAGGCGTGGGTCATCAGGTGGAAGATGGCCGGCTGCCAGGCGCCGACGCCCAGGGCCAGGAACATGTAGCCGATCTGGCTCATGGTGGAGTAGGCCAGGATGCGCTTGATGTCGGTCTGCACCAGGGCGGAGAAGCCGGCGATCAGCAGGGTGATCGCGCCAATGATGCCCACCAGTTCCAGCACATCGGGCGCCTGCAGGAACAGCGGATGGGTGCGGGCGATCAGGTAGACACCGGCGGTCACCATGGTCGCGGCGTGGATCAGCGCGGAGACCGGCGTGGGGCCGGCCATCGCGTCCGCCAGCCAAGTCTGCAGCGGCAGCTGCGCGGATTTGCCCACCGCGCCGCCCAGCAGCAGAAGGGCAATCAGGTTGATGGTGAGGGAACCGGTGACGAACAGTTCCGGCGCCTGCGCCAGCAGGACGGGGATGTCCAGGGTGCCGGCCTCGCGGTACAGCATGAAAAGGCCCAGCGCCATGAACACGTCACCGACACGGGTGACGATGAACGCTTTCTGCGCCGCCGCCCCGTTGGCCTTGTCCTTGTAGTAGAAACCGATCAGCAGGTAACTGCACAGGCCCACGCCTTCCCAGCCCAGGTACATCAGCAGCAGGTTGTCCGCCAGCACCAGCACCACCATGCTGGCCACGAACAGGTTCATGTAGGAGAAGAAACGGCTGTAGCCTTCCTCGCCGCGCATGTACCAGGACGCGAACATATGAATCAGCGCGCCGACGCCGGTGATCACGCCCAGCATGGTCAGCGCCAGACCGTCCAGGTGGAACGACACGCGGGGCGCGAAGCCATCGACGTTGATCCAGATCCACAGGGTCTGGGTGTAGACGCCGCCGGTCGGCGGGCTGGACAGGAACTGGTAGCCGACATACGCGGTGGTGAAGGCGGACAGGAACAGCGCGCCCACGCCCACCGTGGCGGCCAGGTTCTCGGACAGGCGGCCACGGGACCAGGACAGGATCACATAGCCCAGCAGGGGAAACAGGACAGTCAAATAAAGCAGGTTCATCCGCGCATCTCACTGGCAACGTCGATGTCCACAGTGTGGAACCGACGGTAAAGCTGGAACACGAAAGCCAGACCCACGCTGGCTTCCGCCGCCGCCAGGGTCAGAATGAAAATGAACATGATCTGGCCGTCGGGCTGGCCCCAGCGGCTGCCGGCCAGAACGAACGCCAGCGCTGCGGCATTCATCATCACTTCCAGGCTCATCAGCATGAACAGGATGTTGCGGCGGATCATCACGCCGGCCAGACCGATCACGAACAGCATGCCGGACAGAATCAATGCGTGTTCCAGTGGAATACCGTTCATCAGGAATTTCCTTCTGCGTCTTCATCGCGACGGCCCAGGTGCAGTGCAATCACCAGGGCGGCCAGCAGGATCAGGGATGCCAGTTCCACGGCCAGGATGTAAGGACCATACAGCGCCATGCCCACCTGCTTGATCGGCACCTCGATGCCCACCGGATGCGGCAGGGTGTTGCCCAGGAACGCTACCATCAGGCCCAGCAGCACGCTGGACAGGATCACCGGCAATACCCAGGCGCGCGGCTGCAGCCAGGCCTTCTCCATGGCGATGGTGGCTTCACCCAGGTTGAGCATCATCACCACGAAGACGAACAGCACCATGATGGCGCCGGCGT
>CAZBII010000087.1:0-18922 GCA_964491665.1 uncultured Moraxellaceae bacterium | reverse complement strand
TGGCGGGTGATCAGCCACGCTGGTCCGGCACTATCTGGCGCTGCTTGCGTTGCAGATCGTTCAGATACCGGTTCAGTGTGCGCTGGGTTTGTCCGTCCAGATGCTCGAAGTGAATGCCCAGATAGGACACGTCGGCGTCCGGATCGAATTGCCAGTGCATCAGCCGGCCGACACAGACAATCGAGCTGCCGTCATTCAGTACGAAATGGCAGGACGTATATTCCTCGCCGCGTACGGGTTTGGGTTTGATCAGGCCGGACACGCGTACGCGCATGCCGCTGGCGGACAGGTCGGCCAGCGAACCGATGATCGGCGGCTTCTCTGCGTGGGTGAGTGCAACCTTGATCGGGTGCGCCTGACTCATCTTGACGCGGAAGGCGTCGCGCAGCTGAACCTGCTCAATGCCTTTGGGAAATTCAAAGATATGCTTGGGACCGCGTTCGTCCTCGATCTGCTTTTTCCATTCCGCCTCGAACTGGTGACGGATGCCCTGGTGGGTCAAAGAAAACTGCACGCGCATGCCGGCATGCAGCTGGGCATTGGCTTCCTTGGGAATGAATTCGTCAGTCACATACAGTTTCTGTTTGTCGTCCACATGCATGATGCCGGTGGACAGTTTTTCATGTCGTTTGCGTGTTTCGTCAAGAATGATGGCCGTCAGCAGGTGATTGTCGCGCTGATAGAGACGCAACAGCTCGCCAATATCATTGGCGCTGTGTTTGGTGCTGCGCGGCGACCCCTTCTTGATCTTGTCGTCGTCGCTGTTGAACAGTTTGCCAAGCAGTCCAGAAATCATGAGGAAAGCATGCCCCAATAGCACATGACCGGTTTTTCTATATTTTAGCAGGCCATTTTTGAATCGAGTCGATACGCCAGTTGTTTCGACTGAAGCCAGTTAGGCTGTGGCCAGAATCCGGTTGCTGGCGGCCAGGTCGCGACGTCCGTTGGCCTGATAGATGCCGGGCTGATTGTGAGTCCCGCGAATCACTTGCATCAGTCTTTCCATGGTGGTCTGCGAATGCGCCAGAATTTTGCCGTTGATCTTGTTCAGGCGTGCACAGCTGTTCATGGTCTCGGACAGGGCGTCCCAGGTGGCGGTGAATTTCTCTTTCCAGGAGGCGGGAACGTGATTCAGCAACTGGGCAAAGCCCTTGCGGTCAGCACTCAGGCCCATCGACTGCATCAGCGCCTTGCGTTCGTTGTCGGTCTGGTCCAGTTGCAGCAGTACCTGGGTCTTGTCCTTCACCGCCTGCTGGTAGGCAGTGTATTGCCGCTGCTCCAGGCGGGATTTTTCCTCCTGCAGCAGAGTGCGCAACTGTCTGGCCAGCGCCAGATCCTGCTCCATGGCGTGCAATAGCTGCTGTGCGACCTTGGGGGAAATGTTGACTGACATACGGCACTCCATCTTCTTGTGAAAGTTGATGGTGAGTCAGCAATTATTGTGCCTGAATTTTTTTGACGCGCCGGATCGGCGGAGTTGTTGCTGTGCGGGGAAACAGGGAATGGAAAAGCGGGGACAGGGAAGGGCTTAAACAACCGGATTCAACGTTGGTTGAACCCGGTTTCAGAACAGGGAATCGCTGTCCAGCATGCGCTTGGCAATCGCCTGGGCGTCAGGCTTGTAAGTACCATTGGCCACGGCAGCTTTCAGCGCTTCGACTTTTTCACGGTTGACCGGCGCTTCCTTGCCAACCTGGCTCTGGATGCGGTTCAGTGTCTGTGCCTGGGCGCTGATCTGCACGGTATCCGACGCGATTTTGCCGGACTGGGCAGGTTCGGCGGGCGACCCGGCTTTGGGCGCAGCAACATTCTGGCCGGCTTTGGCCTTGCTGCTGTTGGTCTGGTTGGCATTTAAGCCATTGATATCCATAGCCATCGTTTTACGCCTTCACAAAATTACTGCGTTCTTGCTTCAAGTATCGGCCAAGCCGGCAAAAACTTTAGCGTTTTTTATAGCGCGACTGGCTGACCTGTTAAATCAATTCCCGACAGGTGGATTATCGGCCATCCACCGACTTTCTTTAACTAAAGACTGACTGTGATCTGGCCGGGGGCGGTGATGCGGCCTTCCACCACCTTATTCGATTTGGTGTTGCGCACCTGGATCAGTTCCCCCATGGCGCCATTCATCAGAGACACGCCGTAGGCACGGATGGTAATGCCGGCGCCCTCGGCGACAATGGCCACGTTCTCGCCCTTGCTGACCAGTCTGGCAGGATCAATCAGCTGGGGCGTCAACACCTGTCCGGCGGCAATCGGGCGTTTGGTCACGAAGCCGCTGACTGCCTGAATTTCCTGAAAATAGCCGCGGTGCAGCAGTGACACATCCTGCTCTTCCAGGGTGACCTGCTGGCCACCCAGTTGCGTACCCATGGGAATACTGCTGGCGGCCACCACCACGGACGCAAAGGTTTTGACGCTGGCAGGTACATGAATGGTCCAGGGCTGGCTGCCGGGGCAGGTGGTCTTGAAAGTGAGACGGCCCGCCACGCGATCCCGCGGACGGTGATCGATCACCAGAGGCTGATCGCAGGGCTGCAGCTGCAGGCGACTGTCGAGCGGCTGGACTTCGGATTCCACGCGGGAAAAGCGCTGGCCGTGCAGTTCCGCGACATAGGTATCAATGGCGGCATTCACTTGTGATTGCACGGTTGCGGTGTCCGCCGGACACAGGGATGGCACAGCCAGCAGGCAGGTCGTCAGGCTGCGCAGCCAGGTGCCAAGGCGCGGTTTGAGCCGTTTCAGATTTTCGGTTCCGTTTCTGTTCATTTATCCAAATTGACCTATGCTGATTGAGGCGTCACCTTTTTGGCAGACGCCGGTGCTGCAACAGTTCAAGCAAAGGCTGTGCCGCATAATTGCATTGGCGTTCAGGAATTTTCGCACGGAGTTCTGTTATGGCCGGGGTTCTGGATACGGTCGATCAACGCACCAAGCTGGTAGGACAGAACCGGCTGGAACTGCTTTTGTTCCGGCTGGATGGCGATCAGATTTATGGCATCAACGTTTTCAAGGTCAGGGAAGTGTTGCAGTGTCCCAAGCTGACCGAAATTCCGCAGCGCAATCCCATTGTGCGAGGCATTGCGCATATTCGTGGCGGCACCATCTCGGTCATGGATATGAACCTGGCCATGGGCAACGCGCCGCTGGAAAACATCAATAACTGTTTCGTGATTATTTCCGAGTACAACATGGCTGTGCAGGGCTTTCTGGTGAAAGCCGTGGAAAAAATCGTGAACCTGAACTGGGAAAACATTCATCCGCCACCGAAGGGAACCGGCAAGGGCAGCTATCTCACGGCAGTAACTGAAGTCGACAACAAGATCGTCGAGATCATTGATGTCGAGAAAATCCTGTCGGAAGTGTCGCCCATGCAGGAGGATGTTCCCGAGGAAATCATTCGCAAGGAGACCGTGCAGTCGGCTGCGGCGCGGGAAATGTCGGTGCTGATCGCGGACGATTCCAGCGTGGCTCGCAAACAGATCAAGCGTTGCGTGGAAAAACTGGGTGTCAAAACCCATCTGGTGGCTGACGGCCGGCAGGCGCTTGATCATCTGCGCGAGCTGGTCGACAAGGGTGAAACCATCACCGATCGTTATGTGATGCTGATTTCCGATATTGAAATGCCGGAAATGGATGGCTATACCCTGACGGCCTCGATCAAGGAAGACCCCCGCATGAAAGGATTGCATATCCTGCTGCATACATCGCTGAGTGGAATATTCAACGAAGCGATGGTGAAGCGGGTGGGTGCTGATGATTTTCTGGCGAAGTTCAAGCCGGATCGCCTGGCTGAGCTGGTTCAGGAACAGATCTCGCGAGCCCTTTCGGAACATTGAGCACGCGCGGGGTTTCCCGCGCGTTTCCTCTGAGAAGCGATAATGGTGTTTTCAGCATCCAACCAGTCCCAGTTCAGCGATGCCGAATACGGCAACTTCCGAACATTCCTGGAAAAATCCTGCGGCATTCTGCTGGGGGACAACAAGAATTACCTGATCGACAGCCGTCTGCGCAAATTGCTGAAAGACAATGATCTGCAATCCCTGTCGCAGCTGATCAAGGAAATCGACCGGCCGGGAGCGTCGAAGCTGCGCCAGCAGGTCATCGATGCGATGACCACCAATGAAACACTCTGGTTTCGTGACAAGCATCCCTTCGATTACCTGCAGAACCAGTTGTTGCCGGAACTGGCCAAGAAGCCCGGTGACATCAATATCTGGTGTGCGGCCTGTTCCACTGGCCAGGAACCCTATTCCATTTCAATCTGCGTGGAAGAGATACGGCGCAAGAATTTTCAGCTGACCAACAAGAACGTCAGGATTCTGGCGACGGATATTTCCACCAAGGTACTGGAGACGGCGAAGCGCGGCCTGTATGAACCGCTGGCATTGAAACGCGGCATGTCGGACGAGCGCCTGGATCTGTACTTCAAACATGACAATGAAGGCGCCTGGGAAGTGAAGCCCGAGATCAAGCGCCGGGTGGAATTCCGTTCCATCAACCTCAAGGAAAGTTTCATCAATATCGGCAAATTCGATGTTGTATTTTGTCGTAACGTGCTGATTTATTTCTCCAGTGATCTGCAAAAGCAGATCATCACCAATATCCACCGCGTGCTGAATCCCGGTGGCATCCTGTTCCTGGGCGGCTCGGAAACGCCAAAAGGTCTGAACGATCTTTTCGAGATCCGCTACTACACACCCGGCGTTGCCTACGTCAAAAAATAGCGCGCGGTTTCAGCCTTTGCCGCCGGCGGAAGGGCTTTGCCGCCCGTCGTGGTTATTTTGACGCACTCAAAATCCTAACTCGTTGAAAATCATTGCTTTCGATTTGCTGGCACAGGCGTTGCTTATATTCGCGCACAGGCAAATTTTTGTGATGGCGTGAAGAGTATGGCAATCAGCATCGACAAGCATCTGGGCATTCATCAGTACGCACTGCAACTGCGGTCTGACCGCTCGACCGTGCTGGCGAGCAATATCGCCAACGCCGATACGCCGGGCTACCAGGCGCGCGATCTGGATTTTGGTGAAGTGCTGAAGAACCGGATGGGCGAGAGCAGCGGTCTGGTGCCCATGCAGACCTCGAGTTCCGGTCACATGCAGGGCTTGCTGGAATCGGATTCCATCAACGGCCTGAAATACCGCACACCCAGTCAGCCTGCCATTGACGGCAATACCGTGGACGCCGATCGCGAAAGAACCGAATTCGCCCGCAACACCATGGAATACCAGGCCGCCTTTGAATTTCTCAACGGCAAGATCAAGTCACTGCTGACGGCGATCAAGGGAGAATAATCATGTCACTGATGAATGTGTTCGACATTGCCGGTAGCGGGATGAGCGCGCAGTCCGTGCGCCTGAATGCCACCAGCTCCAACATTGCCAACGCCGAGAGCGTGAGCAGTAACGTGGACGAAACCTATCGCGCACGGCATCCGGTGTTTGCCGCGCAGTTGCAGTCCGAAATGCAGAAAACGCCGTTTGGCTTCTCCGCGACTACGCCGGATGCCGGCAGCGGTGTGAATGTGCTGGGCATTGTGGAAAGCGATGCGCCGCTGCAGATGCGCTATGAACCCGGACATCCGGCCGCTGATGAAAATGGCTATGTGGCCTATCCCAATGTCAATATCGTGGAGGAAATGGCCAACATGATCAGCGCATCCCGTGCCTTCCAGACCAACGTTGATGTGATGAACTCCGCCAAGCAGATGATGCAGCAGGCGCTGACGCTGGGTCGTTGATAACGAATCGTTCGGGGATAGCTGACATGACAGTTTCAAGCGTAACAAACAATAGTGTCTGGGAAGATCTGGGCATCGGCAAGAAGCAGGACGACGAGAAGAGTAACGCTTCTGCCACGGACAAGAATATGTTCATGAACCTGCTGCTGGCGCAGTTACGCAATCAGGATCCGCTGAACCCGACAGACCAGCGTGATTTCGTTGCCCAGCTGGCGCAGTTCAGCACGCTTGAAGGTGTGCAGAATCTGAATACCACCGTGCAGGACATAGGTTCGATGTACCGCTCTTCGCAGGCGTTGCAGGCGACAGCTCTGGTGGGGCGCGATGTTCTGACCAAAGGCAGCAAGGCCTATCTTGAAGCGGGCGGCAGCATCAGCGGCATGATTGCGGAAGGGCAGGCCGCCGGTGATCTGGTGATGACCGTGAAAAATGCCAGCGGCGCCGTGGTGGCGACCCGTGATCTGGGCAATGTGGGTGACGCCGCGACACCGTTCGAATGGGACGGTCTGGATGACAGCGGCAACAGTTTGCCGGCCGGCAATTACACCATTGCCATCGAAGGCATGGCCAAAGGCAAGAACGCTGCGCTGGAAACCAGTGTTTTCAATCGCGTCAACAGTGTCAGCATCGTAGATAACGAAGGCGGCATGGTGCTGAATCTGAACGGTATCGGCCAGATCGCATCGTCCGCAATTCAAGAAGTACGTTAATCGTCAGGAGTAAGGTATGAGTTTCAATATTGCGCTGAGTGGTTTGAACGCAGCCCAGGCTCAACTGGATGTCACCAGCAACAACATCGCCAACGTGGAAACCACGGGCTTCAAGCAGTCGCGCACCATGTTTGGCGACATCTATGCGAATTCCACCTTTGGCAACAGCGATACCGCCATCGGTAACGGTGTGCTGTTGCAGGACGTGACCCAGCTGTTCGAGCAGGGCAATCTGGATTTCACTTCCCAGGCACTGGATCTGGCTATCAGCGGCGAGGGCTTTTTTGTCATGTCGCCCGATCAGGTCAGCCAGGAACGTATTTACAGCCGCGCCGGTGCTTTCGGTGTCGACAGCAACGGCTTCGTGGTGAACACCGCCGGCCAGTTTCTGCAGGTATTTCCGGTGAATGCCAACGGAACCGTTACCGCCACCGCGCTGTCGTCCACCACGCCACTGCAGCTGCCGGATACCGCCGGTGCTCCGCAGGCAACCAACGAAGTGGAAATTGGCGTCAACCTGCCGGCAACTGCAACTGACCTGGCCGGCGTGACGTTCGATCCCGCGCAACCCAATACGTACACGGCATCCACTTCGATCACGCTGTATGACAGTCTGGGTGCATCGCATATCGCAACTGCCTATTTCGCCAAGGACACCACAGTGGGTGCTGGCACCAACAGCTGGCGTGTGCATCTCGGCATTACCGATGATGCCGGTGTCATCCAGCCCATCGCACTGGATGACGGTGCTGGCGGTACCACGCCCTATGGCATTCTGGAATTCAACCAGCAGGGCATATTTACCGGCACCACGCCCACCGTGATCCGCACTGATCAGTTTGGCGGTCTGCTGACGAACGGTGCCGACCCCACCCAGCAGGTGACGTTTGATTTCAGTGGCAATACACCAACGCAGTTTGCATCTCCTTTCACGGTCAATACCCTGTCGCAGAACGGTTTTACCATTGGCCGTCTGACAGGGCTGAATGTGAACGAGCAAGGTGTCATCCAGGCTACCTATTCCAACGGCCAGACCGAATCGGTCGGCAAGGTGGCGCTGGCGCGCTTCTCCAATCCGCAGGGTCTGCTGCAGATCGGCAACACCAGCTGGCGCGCGTCGACTTCATCCGGCGAGCCGATTCCCGGTGAAGCGGGCACGTCCAGTTTTGGACTGGTGCAGTCGGGCGCGCTGGAAACTTCGAACGTGGATCTGACCAAGGAACTGGTGACGCTGATCACCGCGCAGCGGAATTTCCAGGCCAACGCGAAGTCCATCGAAACGTCCAACGCCATTACCCAGACCATCATCAATATCCGCTGATCCTGACGGATATTCCGCACCTTAAAGCCCCGCTCTGCGGGGCTTTTCATTTTTGGCAAGTGAATTGCAATCCCTGTTGTAGATGCGCGGAAAGCGCTGGCAATTTGACGACCGGATTCAATACCGGCAACAGGTGCAGCATGGACAAACTTCTCTATGTATCGATGACCGGGGCGAAAGAAGCACTGGACGCGCAGCGTCTGCGTGCCAACAACCTGGCGAACATTTCCACCAGCGGCTTCAAGGCGGATCTGCATCAGTACCGCGCCATGTCGGTATTCGGCGAAACCTATCCCACCCGTGCCTATGCGATGGGCGAACGTCCGGGCACCGACCTGAGTGCGGGCTCGATGATGGAAACCGGACGGGATCTGGATATTGCCATCAAGGGTGAAGGCTGGCTGGCGGTGCAGATGCCGGATGGCACGGAAGCCTACACGCGCGCAGGCGATTTGCAGCGCACGGTGACCGGACTGGTGACTACCGGCACCGGTCTGCCGGTAATGGGCGACGCCGGCCCGGTGATTCTGCCGGAGTATGAAACGCTGGTGATGGGCGACGACGGCACGATGTCGATTCGCGGACTGGGTGAACCTTCGCAGGCCGTTACGCAAATTGCGCGACTGAAACTGGTGAAACCGGAAGCGAATCAGTTGGTGAAAGGCGAGGACGGTCTGTTCCGTACCCGCGATGGCGCACCGCTCGAAGCCAGCGCCGATGTGCAGGTAGTGAATGGCATGCTGGAAGGTTCCAACGTGAATGCAGTGAATGAACTGGCATCGGTTATCACCCACTCGCGCCTGTTCGACATGAACGTGCGGATGATGCAGACCGCACAGGAAAATGACGAATCAGCGGCACGGATACTGCAAGGTTAAGACAAGCGACGGATTTACGCCGTCATGAATCAGTGATCGGCAAATGCTTTCCCGCGACAGGAAATGATTTGCCGGCAAAACGACTGGAGTAGTGTATGCATTCATCCCTTTGGGTCAGCAAAACCGGATTGAGCGCGCAGGACACCCGCCTGCGCACGATCTCCAACAACATGGCGAACGTCAGCACCACCGGCTTCAAGCGGGATCGCGCCGTGTTTCAGGATTTGCTGTACCAGATCAACCGTCAGCCCGGTGGAGCGTCTTCGCAAAATACCGAGTTGCCTTCCGGTCTGCAGCTGGGATCGGGTGTGCGGATGGTGGCGACACAGAAGGAATTCACCCAGGGCACTATCGAAGTTACCGATCAGGCGCTGGATGTCGCCATCAATGGTCGCGGATTTTTCCAGATCCTGATGCCGGATGGCTCAATCAATTACACCCGCGACGGTGCTTTCCAGATCGATTCCAATGGACAGATTGTCAATTCCACCGGCTTTCCGCTTGAGCCTGGCATCACTGTGCCGGAAGGCGCGCACAGCGTCACGATCGGTACCGATGGCGTCGTGAGTGTGGTGGATGCACAGACCGGGGAATCGTCACAGATCGGCAATATCCAGCTGGCGGATTTCATCAATCCATCGGGTCTGGAAGCTCTGGGTGGCAATCTGTTCCGTGAAACCGTGGCCTCCGGTGCGCCGACCCAGGGTGCGCCTGCCGAAAACGGTATTGGCCCGGTCATCCAGGGCGCGCTGGAAAGTTCCAACGTCAACGTGGTGGAAGAGATGGTGAACATGATCGAAACCCAGCGCGCCTATGAAATGAATTCCAAGGTCATTTCCACTGTTGACCAGATGCTGCAGTTCATCAGCCAGCAGTTGTAATTGAGGTGATTGTCATGAAAGCGTCCGTTCTTGTTTTGCTGTTCGCCGCGCTGGTTCTGGCCGGCTGCACAACGCCAAACAAGCCCAGCCCTGGCGATCCGCGTTATTCACCGGTCATGCCGCTGGAACCGGCGGCGTCATCCAAGGCGGCTGGGTCCATTTATGCCAGCGGCGCCGGTATCAGCCTGTGGGAAGACAAGCGGGCGCGCCGCATCGGCGACATCATCACGGTTTATCTGGATGAAAAAACCATTTCGTCAAAAAGCAACAAGACCGACATCACCAAGGATGATTCGCTCGACATGAGCGTGGATAACGTGATGGGTGTGGAGCCGAGTTTTCATCTGCCCGGTTTTCAGGGCAAGCGTTTCAATCTGGGCGCCAACGCAGAAAACAAGCGGGAGTTTGCCGGTGATGCAGGATCGGACCAGAGCAATCGTCTGGTAGGCCAGATTTCCGTGACCGTAGCCGACGTGCTGTCGAATGGCGTGATGGTGGTGCGCGGCGAGAAGTGGATGACGCTGTCGCAGGGTGATGAATTCATCCGTCTGGAAGGCCTGCTGCGGCCATCTGATATTGCACCGGACAACACGGTCATTTCCAGCCGCATGGCCGATGCACGGATTACCTACAGCGCAACCGGAGCGCTGGCAGATGCCCAGGAGCAGGGTTGGGCCTCGCGCGTGTTCAACAGCCCCTGGTGGCCTTTCTGACTTGAGGTTGATGTCATGAAATCCATTGTGAAGTATGCGTTCTCGATATTGATGCTGGTTGCGCCGCTGGCGCAGGCAGACCGTCTGAAAGACATTTCCGATGTGCAGGGTGTGCGCACCAACCAGCTGATTGGTTACGGTCTGGTAGTGGGGCTGGATGGTACTGGCGACAAGACCAGCCAGACGCCGTTTACTGCGCAGACCTTCCGCAACATGATGGAACAGTTCGGCATCAGTGTTCCTGACAAGCTCACACCGAAACTGAAAAACGTCGCTGCTGTTTCCATTCATTCCGAGCTGCCGCCGTTTGCCAAGCCAGGCCAGCGTGTTGACATTACCGTGTCGTCGATTGGCAATGCCACCAGTCTGCGTGGCGGCACGCTGCTGATGACACCGCTGCGCGGCGCCGATGGCCGTGTGTATGCCGTGGCGCAGGGTGATCTGGTAGTGGGTGGCTTTGGTGCCGAAGGCAGTGACGGCTCGAAAATTACTGTGAACGTGCCCAGCGTTGGCCGCATTCCTAATGGCGCTACCGTGGAAGTGGCAGCACCCAATCCTTTTATGGAAGGCGATACGCTGACGTTCAATCTGCACGAGCCGGACTTTACTACCGCCAAGCGTGTGCGCGAGGAAATCAATCGCCTGCTGGGCCCCGGTGTCGCCCGTTCCATGGATGCCACTTCGATTACCGTGACTGCGCCGCGCGATCCTTCCCAGCGGGTGACCTATCTGTCCGTGCTGGAAAATCTGGATGTGGAACCGGCAGAAGTGTCGGCCAAGGTGATCATCAATTCCCGCACCGGCACCATCGTGGTGGGGAACAACGTGAAGGTATCGCCCGCAGCCGTTACGCACGGCAATCTCACCGTCACCATTTCCGAAGATGTGCAGGTGTCGCAACCCAATGCGCTTGCTGGCGGACGTACCACGGTTACGCCGAGCAGCCAGGTGGATGTGGCCCAGGAAAAGAGCCACATGTTCAAGGTTGAAAACAGCGTGACGCTGGATGAGATCGTCACTGCCGTCAATCGCGTCGGCATGGCGCCGGGTGATCTGATGGCGATTCTTGAAGCGCTCAAACAGGCCGGCGCGCTGCGTGCCGAACTGATCGTGATCTGATTGCTGACCTGATGCAATGACGTGTGACCTGACGCCATGAATTCCACCAAACTGCCTGATCATACCGCGAACTATCTGGATTTCTCCGGCTTCCAGAAGCTGAAGAGGGATTCGCGTGCGGGTGAGCAGGAGGCGCTGAAGTCCACTGCCAAACAGCTGGAAAGCGTGTTTCTCAACATGATGCTGAAGAGCATGCGCTCGGCGAACGCGGTTTTTGCGGAAGGCAACTACCTGAACAGCCGTGACGGTGAAATGTATCAGGACATGTACGATCACCAGTTGAGTCTGAACATGGCCAACGGGCATGGCATTGGCCTTGCCACCATGATCGTCAACCAGATGTCGCGGCTGCAGCAGGGTAAAACCGGTACCGGCGCGGCAGATAAATCTGAACTGGATAATGCCGGTGTGGCGCAACAAGATCGCGAAGGTGGTTTTGAACTGGCGCGCTACCAGCAACAGGCAATGCCGGCCCAGCAGCCGCGCACGCTGCGTGAAGCGGATCTGCTGCGCGAAATAGAACAGGCAAAATTCGCTGCCGGCATTCCGGCGCCAGAGCTGGCGCTATTCACGCCACAGCCGCAGCAGGACGACATTATTCCGGCACTGGAACCGGTGCAGGAACCGGCGCTGTATCTGGACCCGCCGGCACAACGGGAATCCTGGAGCACACCGGAAGAATTTGTTGCCGCGATTCTGCCGCATGCGCAGCGTGCCGGCCGTGAACTCAATGTGGACCCGCAGGCCATCGTGGCCCAGGCCGTGCTGGAAACCGGTTGGGGTCAGCGTCAGATCAAGGATGACAAAGGCAACAACAGTTTCAACCTGTTCGGCATCAAGGCCGGTTCCGCGTGGGATGGTGAAGTTGCACGCAAGCGCACGCTGGAATACCGGAATGGAATTGCCGCTCCTGAGTACGCTTCTTTCCGCTCCTATTCCTCACTCAGTCACGCATTTGACGATTACGTGAAATTCCTGAAGGAGAGAACCCGTTACGACGGCGTATATGAGCAGGCAAAGGATGCAAAACAGTGGGGTTTTGCCTTGCAGAAAGCGGGTTACGCCACCGATCCAAAATATGGCAACAAAATTGCAAGTATCCTGGAAAGCGACATTTTACAGTCAACATTCAACCCTGGTTACAAGTCACTTTAACGTTCGGTAATCATCAATGGCAGATTTGGCAGGCATAGCATTATCAGGACTGACAGCGAGTAAAACCGCTCTGTCCACTGTCAGTCACAACATCGTCAATGTTGATACTGCCGGCTACAGCCGGCAGCGTACCGAGCTGTCCACCCGGATTCCGCTGCAGTACGGCGGCAGCTTTCTCGGCCAGGGTGTTGACGTTGACGGTGTTAACCGTGTCAGCAACCAGTTCGTCACCGATCAGTTGCGTCGCGACACGCAGAATTTCAATTCCTACGATGCCTATCATGAATTTGCCGTGCGCATGGACTCGCTTCTGGGCGATGAGTCCACCGCCATTACTCCGTCGCTGCAGGGCTTTTTTGACGGTGTGGAAGAACTGTCGAATGACCCTTCCTCTATCGCGGCACGCCAGGTTCTGCTGAGTGAAGGGCAGGCGCTGGTCAACCGGTTCAACACGGTCTACGAACAGGTGTTCCAGCAGAATGAAACGCTGAATACCGAGATGGAAACCATCGCCTCGCAGATCACCCAGCTGGCCAAGGGTATCGCCAATCTCAACAATTCAATCCGGACTGTCTCGGCGAACAATGTTGGACAGTTGCCGAATGATTTGCTGGACCAGCGCGATGAAGCCATTCGCCAGTTGTCGGAACTGGTGGGTGTACAGGTGGTGCAGGATGGCAGTCTCAACGTCAATGTTTTCATCGGCAGCGGTCAGCCGCTGGTGCTGGGTGGCGACTCGTTCACGGTGTCGACCAATGCCAGCAGCAGTGGTGTCAGTCGCGACAACATCCTGCTGACCATGGGCAACGCCCAGCAGGACGTAACCACGCAGCTGTCCGGCGGACGACTGGGTGGTTTGCTGCAGGTGCGCGAAGAACTGATCGATCCCATCTTCAACGAGCTGGGACGCATGGCGATCGTGCTGGCCGACACCGTCAACGAACAGCATCAGCTGGGCATGGATCTGAACAACCAGATCGGCGGTCTGTTCTTCGGTGACATCAACACACCGCTGACGGAATCCCTGCGTGCCGCAGCCGATCTGGGCAACACCGGCGCCGCCGCGCTGTCGGTGACCATCAGTGATCCCGCCGCGCTGAGTGCTGACAATTATGAATTGCGCTATGACGGCGCCAACTACTCGCTGATCAATCTGTCGGGCAATACCACTGTCACCACGTTTGCCAATCCCGGTGCGGGTAACAGTGTGGTGATTGCGTCCGAAGGTATCACGCTGAATTTTGCCGGCGGGGCGCCGGTCGCCGGTGATTCCTATCTGGTGACGCCGACCCGGATGGGCGCGGCCAATATCAGTCTGGAAATCGACAGCGTCAAGCAGATCGCCGCAGCATTGCCCGTGCGCACCCAGCTGCCGCAATCCAATACTGGCGCCGGCTTTGTGGAGAGCGTGGTGGTGAGCGATACCACCACCGCTGATTTCGCCACCACACCCTATGCGCTGGTGCCGCCCTATACCGTGGTATTCACCAGTGCCACAACGTACGACGTCATCAACAGCACCACCAGTGCCGTTGTAGTAGGTGGTACTACTTTCAATCCAAACCAGTCGAACGGTCTGTTGCAGCAGGCCGGTCTGTATCCGGCGTCGGGCTACGACATTCGCTATAACGGCGTGCCGGCCACAGGTGATCGTGTTGTCATCCAGTACAACAATGGCGGCGTGGGCGATAACCGCAACGCGCTGCTGCTGGGTAGCCTCAGTTCCACCAAGACTATCGACAATGGCGCCGCGACCTATCAGACCGCGTATGGCCAGCTGGTGAGCGGCGTCGGCACCCGCACCCGTGACGCGCAGGTGGGCCAGGAAGCATCGGAAAGTATTTTGCGGCAGAGCGAAGCACAGCGGGAATCCATTTCCGGCGTGAATCTCGACGAAGAGGCGGCGGATCTGATCCGTTTCCAGCAAGCCTATCAGGCATCGGCCCGTGTCATTCAGGTTTCGTCCGAACTGTTTGACACCATTCTGAATTCGCTGTGAGGGTGATGCGCCATGAGTTTTAGAGTATCGACATCGCAAGCGTTTACCCAGGGCACCAATGCCATTCTGGACAACCAGTCGAAAGTCAGTCTGACGCAGCTGCAGTTGTCCAAGGGCACACGGATTCTGAAGCCGTCGGATGATCCGATTGGCGCGTCGGTGGCGCTGAACCTGCAACGCCAGATCGACAACACCACACAATACATTGCCAACGGCCAGGCAGCCGAAGCGCGTCTGGAAGTGGAAGAGTCGGTGCTGGACAACGTATCGAGCATTCTCGGGCGTGTGCGTGATCTGACCTTGCAGGGCGCCAACGGCACCTTGAACCAGTCGGACCGTGAAGCCATCACCATCGAGATCGAGCAGCGCTACAACGAACTGCTGGGTCTGGCCAACACGCAACTGTCTTCCGGTGACTATCTGTTTTCCGGCTTTCAGTCCAACGTGCAGCCTTTCAGCAAGAATGGCACTGGCAGCGTGGTTTACAACGGCGACCAGGGCGTGCAGATGGTCAACGTCAACAGCACCGTGCAGGTGGAAAGCGGCAACAGCGGCGACGAAGTTTTCATGAACATCACCACCGGCAACGGCGCGTTTGTTACCGGCGCCAATGCCAACAACCTGGGCACAGGGGTGATCAGCAACGCGGTGATGGACGATCCCACCGCCTATGTGGGCGATGTCTACACCATCGATTTTTCGCTGGATGGCGGTGGCAATCTGGTTTACCAGATCACCGGCGCCAACACCGGTCTGGTGTACGCCGCACCCCTGCCGCAGTTCGATGAAGACGGCAAGGTGACGTTCAACGGCGTCAGCTATTCCATCTCCGGCAATCCTTCGGCGGGCGACAGTTTTACCGTGCAGCCGAGCTATGCGCAGGACATGTTCACCTCGGTCAAGCAGATCGTGGATGCGCTGAAGAAGTCCACTGATACCGACACACTGCAGGCGACATTCCGGAATGCCATCAACGTCGGCCTGCAGAATCTGGATCAGGCCATTACCCACGTCGACGAAGTGCGTGCCAGTGTTGGCAGTCGGCTGAATGTGGTGGAGAGCGAAGGGGATATCAACGAAAGCCTGCTGGTGGAAGCGAAGTCCGCGCTGTCGCTGGTGGTGGATCTTGACTATGCCTCGGCGGTAACGGAACTCAACAAGCAGACGCTGGCCCTGCAGGCCGCGCAGCAGAGTTTCGTCAAGATCCAGGGCCTGACACTGTTTGAGTTTATTTGAGATGAACACGATGACGCGCCGTAAACGTGACCAGTGGCGAGGAGGATAGCTTGCTCCAAACCCCCGTTAAGTCCAAGCCAACAAAACCGAATTTTTATTGATTGCCCGCTACATAAATTGCGGGAGAGAGAGCAGGAGATACGAACATGCCTCAGATTATTAATACCAACATCTCGTCCATCAATGCCCAGCGCAACCTGAACAAGTCCCAGGGTGCATTGCAGACTTCACTGCAACGTCTGTCCTCCGGCCTGCGTATCAACAGCGCGAAGGATGACGCGGCCGGTCTGGCGATCTCCAACCGTTTCACCACCCAGGTGCGTGGCCTGAACGTGGCGGTGCGCAATGCCAATGACGGTATTTCGCTGGCGCAGACCACTGAAAGCGCGCTGGATGAAATCACCACAGCCCTGCAGCGTATCCGCGATCTGGCGGTGCAGTCGGCCAACGATTCCAACAGCCAGAACGACCGACTGTCGCTGCAGGCGGAAGTGGATCAGCTGCTGGATGAGGTGGACCGCATTTCCACCACTACTACTTTTAACGGCCGTAACGTACTGGACGGCTCGCTGAAATCCTATTACTTCCAGATTGGTGCCAACGCGGGTGAAGGTGTGGAAGTTGGGGGTGTGGATGCGCGTGTCAGTTCGCTGGGTTCGCAGCCCGGTGCAGTACAGACCACCTTTGACGGTGGCAACGCGGCGGCTGCCAGCCAGACCGCACTGTCGATTCGTGTAGGGACATCGGCCAACGCCACTTCGGTGGATGTGATGTCGGCTCCCAACGGTGGCACGATTACCTCGGCTACTGCGGCGGAACTGATCGATACCGAAAGCGACAACTATGGCACCGGCTTTGCGAAGTCACTTGCGGAGCGCATCAACAACCTGCGCGAGGATGGTGTTGAAGGGCTGGAAGGTGTTTATGCCAGCGCTACCACCACCTTTGATTACAGCGATGTTGCCGGCACCAGTGCAGCCAATGCCTATGTTGGCGCAGGTACTCTGGCGCACACCGATCTGGTGATCAATGGCGTGAATATCGGACCGGTCGAAGTACAGGAACGTGACGCCAACGGTGCGTTGCGCCAGGCCATCAATTCCAAATCTGACGTCACCGGTGTCAAGGCATCGCTGGATGAAAACGGTCGCCTGGTGCTGACTGCCGATGACGGTCGCGACATGGTAGTGACCACGTCAGATGCCGCTTCCGATATTCTGTTCGACGGTGGTGATACCGCCAATGCCACCAACGTGGCGGCCATGACCAACCAGGTGAAGACAGGTGAACTGACCGTTTCGGCCCAGGACACCATCAACATCACGGAAACCGGCAGCCTGACCAATGCCGACACCACCGATGACAACGTGCAGGCGGTGGGTACTGTGGCGAATGCCGACATCACCACTATCGAAGGCTGCAACCAGACCATGAAATCCATCGACAGCGCGCTGGCGCAGATCGACGGCTTCCGTGGAGATCTGGGTGCGATCCAGAACCGCTTTGAATCCACCATCCGCAACCTGTCGGCGGTATCGGAAAGTCTGGCGGCCGCCAATTCGCGGATTCGTGACGCGGACTTCGCCACTGAAACCGCCGAGCTGTCGAAGAACCAGGTGCTGCAACAGGCGGGCATCTCGGTGCTGTCGCAGGCCAATGCGCTGCCGCAGCAGGTGCTGAGTCTGCTGCAGGGCTAATGCAATCCGGCGTTCAGCCGATACGAAAAGAGGAACTTCGGTTCCTCTTTTTTTTGCTCTTTAAAAACCCGGCTGATCGCTGTCATTTTTCTGTCGTTCCGTGTATTGCGTTCCTTGTTACCCCGGTCGGCAGACAGAATTCCGGCATTTGGATGCGATGTTATTTAAATGCGATTTTTAAGGCGAAATCGATTTAAGTAATCGTCTCTGGAAGCTGCGCTGTTGCGGGTAAAAATAGCTCGTTAAATCAAACCATTAGTGTGACGGGCTCAGTGTTTTCCGGCGACCTGCGGAATTTTTGCAAAACCCCTTAAAGTTCAAAACAGCGACGCCGATAAACTGAGTGAAGGCGGATGACGCAGTTCACACGGCCTCAAGAGAAACAGAGGCACAGCCAAACAGATTAACCTCAATCATGTTGAGGTCGTGTTACATACGCAGGAGAACACCACCATGCCCCAGATTATCAATACCAACGTATCGTCACTGAATGCGCAGCGTAACCTGAACAAATCCCAGGGTTCCCTGCAAACTTCCCTGCAACGCTTGTCTTCCGGTCTGCGCATCAACAGCGCGAAAGACGACGCTGCCGGTCTGGCGATCTCTAACCGTTTTACCACCCAGATTCGCGGTCTGAACGTTGCCACCCGCAACGCCAACGACGGTATCTCCTTCGCGCAGACCACTGAAAGCGCGCTGGACGAAATCACCACTGCGCTGCAGCGGATTCGCGACCTGGCCGTACAGTCGGCCAACGACTCCAACAGCGCCTCTGACCGTCAGTCCCTGCAGTCCGAAGTGGATCAGCTGGTATCGGAAATCGATCGTATCGCTGGCACCACCACTTTCAACGGCGCAAAGGTTGCCAACGGCTCCCTGAAAAACCTGAACTTCCAGGTCGGCGCCAACGCCGGTGAAACCGTATCGGTGAAAGGTGTGGACGCTCGCGCTTCCTCGCTGGGTTCGCAGCCGGGTGCCGTGCAGCAGACTTTCGACGGCGGCAACGCAGCAGCGGCCAGCCAGACTGCACTGACTATCCGCATCGGCTCTTCTGCCAACGCCACATCGGTGGATGTCATGTCTGCAGCCAACGGCGGCACTATTACTTCCGCGTCCGCCGCTGCATTGACTGATACCGAAAACGCCAGCTACGGTTCCGGTTTTGCCAAGTCCCTGGCCGAGCGCATCAACAACCTGCGCGCGGATGGCACTGAAGGTCTGGAAGGTGTTTACGCCAGCGCCAAAACCACCTTTGATTACAGCGATGTGGCCGGCACTACGGCAGCAGAAGCCTATGTTGGTGCTGGTTCGATGGCCAACGGCGACCTGGTCATCAACGGCGTACAGATCGGACCCGTTGAAGTGCAGGAAAAAGATGCCAACGGTGCACTGACCAACGCCATCAACGCCAAGTCGGATGTAACCGGCGTCAAGGCCAGCATTGATGACAACGGTCGTCCGGTGCTGACT